>JAUYQT010000705.1 GCA_030697085.1 Azonexus sp.
TACTGGACGGGAATGGATTGGCTGACGGCACTACTCGCCGACATCGCCCTCGCCCTCGCCTACACGGCCTATGCCTTTATTTTCAATCTGGCTTATGACCGGACTTTCCCAATTGCCGGCAATGGAAATAGTCCGCTAACGGTCAGTCTGAAGGACTAGCTGCCAAGCCCGGCTCAAGCGCAAATGGCAAAAACCGTCAGGCAGCTATAAACCACGGCAATTTGCAAGCCTTCACATCGAAGCTTGCGGTCGCCCGGCATCCAAGTCGGCGATTTTGCGCGCCGATCAGACAGTCTGCGAAATCGGCAGTCGCATCCTTCCAGACAAAAAGTGCCTCTTCGATGGCCGGCTCATCCTCGAATTGAACATCGGTCGCATCAAGCAAGCGTGACATCGCCTCAATAATCAGATTCTTCGGCAGGCTGTATCGGCTACGCAGCACCCATTCCGTTTCCAGAAGAACCAACTGGCTGACGAAAATACGACGCCCCGCCGCAACTTCACGTTTGATCAGCTTTCTTGCCTTTTCAAACTGAGCCTCGTCATCCTGAACCAGAAAACGAACGAGAACATTGGTATCAACCCCCAGCATTACCGTGACAACTGATCAAGCGGCACGGGCTTGCGACCTTTTTTATGCAACACGCCCGCCAGTTCGACAACACTTTTGGTCTTCACCCGCATGACTACCGTAGAGTCTGGCATCAGCGTAAACGTCATCCGGTCGCCAGCTTTCATGGAAAGACTATCCCGAATTTCCTTGGGAATTGTTGTTTGACCCTTGCTGGTCAGTGTGGCTTCGTTTGACATTTCAACCTCATTTTGTCCTTACAATTTTGATTATAGTAAGGCAACAAATATCTGGCAACATAGGTATTCATTCAGCCCACTGCCTAGATCGTAAATCCCGGAATCAAGTGACGTTTATTGCGGACTCAAGACACGTAAATCACGGAGACAACTCAGTGAAACCGCACCACGCTCACCATGAGCAGGAGAACCTCAGGAACAAATTCTAGTTTCAATGAAGCAACGACGATGCAGCTTGAACCTTTTCGACAAACGATCGTCGATGTATCATGCGAACATGCAATCATGCGGCACAAAGGAGAGCGTCATGCATCATGTAAAAACAGTTGGAAAAAGCGGGCAAATATCGCTTGGCAAGGCGATGGCTGGTATGGGCTTTATTATGCAAGAACTCCCCGGCGGGGACATCGTGCTCAAACGAGCAGTTGTCGTCCCCATGAACGAAAGGTTACTTGAACCAGCTGTTCATGCCGAACTGGAGGCCGCTCGTGAGTGGCGCCGAAACAACCCGGCAAAAGCAACTGACTTGGTTGCACTTGGTTCAGAGCTTGGCATCAAGACAGAATGAGCAACGATGACAAGGTGCAGTTAGACCTGAATGTACCGATGTTACAGAAAAGACTGTTTGAGCTTGATGCCGGAGAGATCAAGAAAGTATTCAAGACCTTTCTGAAACTTCAGGCATTAACCTGGAATGAGGTCTTTCGTGACCATGGCCTAAAATGGGAACAGGTCAAAAACGAGCCCGGCACATTCACCATTCGACTATCCATATCGTACCGGGCCGTTGTCGAGCGAGAAGGTCCATTTATGCTATTTCAAACGCTACATCTTGACCACGATGGTGCCTACGGCAAGAAGTAGCGGTACGTGATGGGCACTAAGGCAGTGCTACGGTGCACCGCCAAAAAAGGCAAAAACCGTTTATTACCGAAACAACTCAGTGAAACCGCACCACGCTCACCACGAGCAGCGCCAGCATCAATACAAAGGAAACGCTTTTCCAGAAGATCACCGGATTGCGCTCGATCAGCGGTGGTCGGGTTTTGTTGAGAAAATCCTTGTTCGGGTGCGAGAGGTCGTAGATGAACTCGGACAGCACTTCATGGCGCTCGAAGGGGTCGGGGTGCACGGCTTTGCGCAGGGCGGCGTCGACCCAGGCCGGGATTTCCCTTTCTTCGTTAAGCACACTCTTGTAGGCCAGTTTTTTCTGCGCCGATTTGGTCCGTGACTTGGGGACTTCCGTGCCGTAGGGGAAGCCGCCTGACAACATCTGGTAGGCGATGACACCCAAAGAATAGAGGTCAGAACGCGCACTGCCGTGTTCGCCAAGGAAGTATTCCGGTGCGGCGTAGAGGGCTGCGCCGAGCAGGTTGATTTGCTCAACCGCCGAGGCAATTTCCTCGATGCCAGCGACGCGAGTAGCACCGAAGTCGATGATTTTCACCGTGCCAGTGGTGTCGATCATGATGTTGTCGGGCTTCAAGTCCTGATAAATCATTTCCAGACGGTGGAAGGCTTGCAGGCCTTTGGCGATTTGTTCCAGGATGCCGCGCACCACCGCCAGTTCCGGCTTGGGGTTGTCGATCATCCATTGGGTCAGGGTCTGCCCCTCGATGTATTCAGTCACCACATAGATCGACTGGCGCTGGCGGGTCTGCGAGCAGGGTTTGAGGACGTGCGCGCTGTTGATCCGGCGGGCGATCCACTCTTCCAGCAGGAAGCGTTCGAGCGCCGCCGGGTTGGCCTGCATGTCGGTCGAGGGCGTCTTGATCACCACCCGCTCACCGGATTCGCTATCAACCGCAAGGTAGATATGGCTGCGGGCGCTGCGCTTGATGACGCGGACGATCTGGTAACCCTCGAACTCCGCCCGCGCATCGAGCAAGGGCGGACACGGCAGGTCGGAAAGCTGGCGGTAGACCTCGTTGGCTTCGGGGTCGGGTAGAACGTCGATCCGCACGATCTGAATCGTCAGATTGTCACCGCTCCCCCGGTGCAGGGCTTCATCGGCGATGGCCTTGGCTGCAACTTCAAGACTGGTGCCGCTGGCAATGGCATTGCAGATAAAGGCCGGGTCGGTGTATTCATAGACCCCGTCGGTGGCGAGCAGCAGCAGATCGCCAACGGCCAGTTGCAATTGCTGGTAGTCGATGTCGACATTGCGGTCCATGCCCAGCGCCCGGGCGAGGTAGCTCTGCTCCGACGACACCCGGACCCGGTGATCCTCGGTGAGCTGTTTCAGATCACTGCCGCGCAGGCGGTAGATGCGGGCATCACCGACATGGAAAAGGTGGGCTGTCATCGACTTGATGACAACCGCGCTGAAGGTGCACACGTAGCCGCGCTCGCGGTCGTAGCGGTGCTGGCTTTGCTGGGTTTGCGAATGCAGCCAGGAGTTGGTCGCATTGAGCACATGCTCGCCGGATTTTTTCACCGACCAGGCATCGGAGGTGCAGTAGTAGTCTTCAAGGAAACCAGTGACCGCCGACTGCGCCGCCTCCTGGCTGACCGCGCTACTGGAAATACCGTCAGCCAGCGCAATGGCGACGCCCTTGGCGCCCAACTGCGGCTCCTTGGGCAGCATCAGCCCGTGGAAATCCTGGTTAAGCGCCTTGCGCCCTTTGTCCGAATACTGCCCGACCGAAACCTTCAGATGTTGCCCCATGCCGACTAGCCCCTCAAAAATGGAAAAGCCCCCGGCCTTGAGCTGGGGGCTGTTACTTCAGCAAGCCAAAAGATTAGTGGGCGTTGCGCTTCGCTCCGGTGCGAACGTGGGTCGAGTACAGGGTCAGACCAACGAAAGCCAGGCCACCGATCAAGTTACCGATAACGGTCGGAATCTCGTTCCAGATCAGGTAATCCATGATCGTGAAGTTACCACCGAGCATCAGGCCGGACGGGAAGAGGAACATGTTAACGATGGAGTGCTCGAAACCCATGTAGAAAAAGACCATGATCGGCATCCACATCGCCATGATTTTGCCCGAGACGTTGGTACAAATCATCGCGCAAACTACGCCGGTAGAAACCATCCAGTTACACAGTACGCCACGAATGAACAGGGTCAGCATGCCAGCTGCGCCATGTTCCGAATAGCCGACTGTCCGACCTTCGCCGATCGTGCCAATTTTCTGGGCGACCGCGTTGGGTGCTTCAGTGAAACCGAAGGTCCAGATAATTGCCATCATCACGGCCACGGTGATTGCACCGGCAAAGTTACCGCAGAACACCAAACCCCAGTTACGCAGAATGCCTTTAACGGTGACCCCCGGACGCTTGTCGATCAGGGCCAGCGGGCACAGGGTAAAAACACCGGTCAGCAAGTCAAAGCCGAGCAGATAGAGCAGGATGAAACCGACTGGAAACAACATCGCACCAACCAGCGGCTGGCCGGTCTGGACGGTAACTGTTACGGCAAATGCCGCAGCCAGTGAAAGGATGGCACCGGCCATGTAGGAACGGATCAGAATGTCGCGGGTGGACATGAAAACTTTTGATTCACCGGCATCAATCATTTTGGTGACGAATTCGGTAGGTGCTAGATAAGCCATATTTTTACTCCCTATTTAAATTTTTCGTTTTGGGTTTTGCTCAAACGGCGAGGTAGACCTGGCCGTTTTCCAACTTGACTTCAAATTTGGTGCAGGAACCGACGTCCGGTGCCACCGCGTGGCCATCTTCCAGACCAATATTCCAGCCGTGTAACGGGCAGGTCACGCGCTTGCCGTGGACGATGCCCTGCGACAGCGGCCCACCCTTGTGCGGGCATTTGTCGTGCATGGCAAACACCTGGTCGTCGGAGGTGCGAAAAATTGCGATATCGCCCCCGTTGGATGGCTGCACCACCCGCGAACCCAGTTGCGGAATGTCTTCCAGCGGGCAAATCAGTTTCCAGTTACTCATTTTTCTGTCCTCAGTTTTTATGTTTTCAGGCAACAACCTTGATTGGGATGAACTGCTTGATCGCTTCCGGCTCGCGGGACGTTGCCCACGGGTCCTTGGCATCTTTCAGCGAGTCGAGCAGCGAGGCGTAGAGCGCCTTGCGGCCTTCTTCGTCCTCAAGAATCTTGCCCTTGACGTAATCCATGCCGACCCGTTCCAGCCAGTGGCAGGTGCGCTCCAGATACCAGGCCTCAAGACGGTAAAGTTGCAGGAAGGCACCGGAATACTCCATGACATCCTCGTCCGAACTGACCTTGCACAAGAACTGGGCGACCTCGGTTTTGATCCCGCCGTTACCGCCGATATAGATCTCGTAGCCGGAATCGACGCCAATGATGCCGACGTCCTTGATGCCAGCTTCGGCGCAGTTGCGCGGGCAACCCGAAACCGCCAGCTTGACCTTGTGCGGGGCGTACATGTCGAACAGCATCTTTTCCAGCTTGACGCCCATCGACATCGCCAGCTGCGTACCGAAACGGCAGTGCTCGGCACCAACACAGGTTTTCACGGTGCGGATTGATTTGCCGTAGGCGTGGCCGGAAACCATCCCCGCCGCATTCAGATCAGCCCACATCGCCGGCAGGTCTTCCTTCTTGACGCCCAAGAGGTCGATACGCTGGCCGCCAGTAACTTTCACTGTTGGCACGTTGTATTTCTCGGCGGCATCAGCGATGGCACGTAGTTCGTTCGGCGTGGTCAGACCGCCCCACATCCGGGGAACGACCGAGTAGGTGCCGTCCTTCTGGATGTTGGCGTGCGAACGCTCGTTGATGAAGCGCGACTGCGGATCATCCTTGGCTTCATGCGGCCAGGTTGAAATCAGGTAGTAGTTCACCGCCGGGCGGCACTTGTCGCAACCGTTCGGGGTTTTCCACTCCAGCGCCTTGAAGACAGCTTCCTTGCTGGTCAGGTGCTGACCGAAAATGGCATCACGCACCATCTTGTGTGAATGCTCGGTGCAGCCGCAGACCGGCTTTTTGTCGGAAGCCGCCGGGGTGTAGGCACCACCGATGGTCGAGGCGAGAATCTGCTCGACCAGACCAGCGCAGGAACCGCAGGAAGACGCCGCCTTGGTGTGTTTCTTGACCTCGTCCAGCGTGAACAGTCCCTTGGACTTGATCGCCTGGACGATCACCCCCTTGGTAATGCCGTTACAGCCGCAAACCTCGGCGCTGTCAGGCATGTCGGCAGCCTTGCTGTTACCGGCATGACCGACGTCACCAACCAGTGACTGACCGAAAATCAGCGAGTCACGAATGTCGTGAATGTCACGGCCATCCTTGAGCAACTGGAAGTACCACGGGCCATCCGCCGTATCGCCAAACATCACGCCACCGACCAGCTTGTTGTCGCGGATCACCAACTTCTTGTACACGCCGCCGTAGGGGTCGTTGAGGATGATTTCCTCGGTGCCCTCGCCGCCCATGTAGTCACCGGCCGAGAACAAATCAATCCCGGTCACTTTCAGCTTGGTCGAGGTCACCGATCCGGTGTAGCGGCCGATACCGTAACCCGCCAGATGGTTGGCAGCCACCTTGGCCTGCTCGAACAGCGGCGCGACCAGACCGTAGGCAATGCCCCGGTGCGTCACGCATTCACCGACGGCGTAAACCTTCGGGTCATAGGTCTGCATGGTGTCGTTCACCACGATGCCGCGATTGCAGTAGATGCCTGAAGACTCAGCCAGCGCATAGTTGGGGCGAATACCGGCGGCCATCACCACGAGGTCAGCCGGAATCTGCAGGCCATCCTTGAAGCGAATCGCCGCGACACGACCCGATTCGCCACGAATCAGCGCTTCGGTCTGGGTTTGAAGCAGGAATTTGAGTCCCTTGTCTTCGAGCGACTTCTGCAACATCTTGCCGGCGACTTCATCAAGCTGACGCTCAAGCAGCCAGGGGCCAAGGTGCACCACAGTCACATCCATGCCGCGCAACTTCAGGCCATTGGCCGCTTCCAGACCCAACAGGCCACCACCGATCACCACCGCGTGCTTGTGCAGGCGGGCGGCTTCGATCATCTCGTCGGTATCCTTGATGTCGCGATAACCGATGACGCCGGGCAGGTCGTTGCCGGGAATCGGCAACATGAACGGGGTCGAGCCGGTGGCGATCAGCAGACGGTCGTATTCTTCTTCGGTGCCATCTTCGGCGATGACCTTGCGCTTGACGCGGTCGATCGTCTTGATCTGCTTGCCGGTGTGCAGCTTGATCTTGTTTTCCTTGTACCACTCCAATTCGTTGAGAACGATCTCGGAAATGGTCATTTCACCGGACAGCACCGGGGAAAGCAAAATACGGTTGTAGTTCGGGTGAGGTTCGGCACCAAAGATGGTGATGTCGTAGTGATCCGGCTTGATCTTCAGCAGCTCTTCAACAGTACGGACTCCGGCCATGCCGTTGCCGATCAGGACGAGACGAGGTTTGCTCATTTTGGGCTCCAACGTTGCGCGCACCCGAGGGTGCAAAATTTACTTCAGCGCATGACGTCGTTGCCATCGAACCGCCTTCGTTGGCGGTTGATTCGCTGTACTGGCTAGATCATTGCAATCAGCGTGCCAGGAGTCTATCTATATGATTTTTAGTAGGTTTTATGGGTCGACCGCAGCAGTGCCGCACCAAAACCGGGCACCGCCTGCCAAGGCGGTGCAGACTATGTCAGTTACCGCCAACCAGAAGGCCAGTGGCCTCGACGGCGACAACGGCCTTCGCCTGATTGAAATCCTCGGCATAACCACTGGCATAAAGACAGCAGGCGAGCTGGTTGGCAATCGGCTTGGGCAGCGAAATTTCCTTATCCAGCACACGCCGTATCCATTTGGCCGTACTTGCGGCATCAGCGGCATCGGGCAGATCAGGTAGCGTCCGCAGACTTTCATGTTCGGCCTCAAACAAGATATCGACCATGCCGGCATGAACGTATTCAAGGCGCGGCCGGCGCTTTGGATGGGCAAACGGTTCACCTTCCGTACCGCGCAGCACCAAACCACGATTGCCGCGGTCGACGAGAATTTGCCGCATTAATTCGATGAAATCCGGATGCGTTGCCGGTGCCACCAGCACAGCATCACCATCAAACGGGTTGAGCAGCTTGACGAGACTGTGCGCACTGTTACGGACACTCAGCCGGCTACGCAAGTTGAGAAGATTATGAATGCCGGGACAGAGCGCCGCCAGAGGCAAAAATGCCAGCCCCTTTTCGGCCAGCATTGCCTGCGCTTGCAGCGGCGAGCTCATCGGCATAATGCCAAGTTCCCGAAAAATCAGTGCGGAAGTCACCCGACCATAGCCCTCAAGCAAGCCGTGAACCAGAACAGGCACGCCGAAACGTTGCAGGAGAAGCGCTAGCAAGGGCGTCAGATTAGCCTCTTTGCGCGCCCCGTTATAGGTCGGCAAGACAACCGGGCGAACTCGCCCCTGCGGCATGTCAAGGCGATTGGTCCGCTCATCGACGGCAGAGAGAAAGCCGAGCATTTCATCGAGCGACTCTCCCTTGACCCGTAGCCCGAGAATAATTGCCCCTAACTCAAGGTCAGGCACGCCGCCATCGAGCATGGCAGCATAAAGCTGGCGAGCATCATCGCGCGACAAGTTGCGCGAACCCTCAGCGCCACGACCAATTTCCTTGATGTAATGTCCGTAACTCATAGTCTCCTCTT
>JAUYQT010000715.1 GCA_030697085.1 Azonexus sp.
ATCATGGCATCAAATAAACTCAGTCCTTCCGGCAAAGGCACCACCCAATCACCCGGAACACGAGCAATTTCAGCATAGCCGCCATGATGAGCCACACCGATATCGAAACTGGTCGCAATCACCAGATCACCAGCCTTGAAACGGGCATCCGTGCTGTCGATTACCGTTCCCGACAAATCAATGCCGCCAACACAGGGAAAGCGCCGGATAATTTTCCCGGCCCCGGTCGCGGCAAGCGCGTCCTTGTAATTGATACTTGAATAGGCCACCCGAATGGTCACGCCGCCGGCATCAAGCTGAGACACGTCCATCCGGACGAAACCACTGCTCACCTTGCCGTCATGCTGCTCAATCAGAAATGCCTTGAATGAATTCATAGCTACCCACGCTCCTCGGGAAAGAAATTGTATTCATAATTAGGAATTATGAACATAGTTAAAGTCAGTGATTTTTACAGCGTCTTTACAGTTAGCTTTTTTTGAAATATATTCGGCCGCTATGCAAAAAATGCTAATTTCCTTTCTCCTCGCTACTTCCCTGTTCGCTGCGGGAATCAGTACCGCAGCCGCTACAGAACAGAATCGCAGAGTAGAAGAGCAACAATCGTTTTTTGAACGTTACACCAACGCCGCTCAGGATGTCATCCTGCAAGGCCTCAAATTAGTTGGCGTGCGCTATCGCTTCGGCGGCAACGACGAGGATAGCGGCCTTGATTGCAGCGGTTTTGTCCGCTTGGTCTTTAAGGACAGCATTGGCACCGCCCTGCCACGTACCGCACGCGAAATGAGCGAAGTGGGCCAGAAAATTGACACCAGCCAGTTACAACCTGGCGACTTGGTATTTTTCAATACCATGCGTCGCACCTTCTCGCATGTCGGTATTTATCTGGGCGACAACCATTTCCTGCATGCACCACGGACGGGTGCTGAGGTTCGGGTGGAAAATATGAATAGCAGTTACTGGATGCAGCGCTACAACGGCGCCCGACGAATTCTCGAAGGTAATTAAAAAAAAGCGGCCAACGAGCCGCTTTTTTTACGCGCACATTTAGTAACGTTTCTCATTTACAAAACAAACCTCGCTGAGTAAACTGGGGCCATTTTCATACTCAGCTGGAGTTTTCAACATGAAGCTATCGTCTACCCTGATTGCTGCCGCTATCGCCATGCTGTCGCAAGGCGCCCTGGCCGAAACAAATGTACTGAATCTGTATTCCGCCCGCCATTACCAGACCGATGAGGCGCTTTACGCCACGTTCTCGCAACAAACCGGAATCAAGATCAATCGTATCGAGGGCAAGGAAGACGAGTTACTCGAGCGCATCAAAAATGAAGGGGCTAATAGTCCCGCCGACATTTTCCTTACTGTGGATGCTGCCCGACTGGCCAAGGCGCACGAGCTTGGCCTGTTTGCACCGCTTGCCTCAAAAACGCTGGAAACACGTATTCCCAGTTACTTACGCACTGAAGACTGGTTTTCGTTTTCAACCCGGGCAAGAGTGATTGTGTACAACAAGTCGGCGGTCAAACCGGAAGATATCCAGAACTATACCGACCTGGCTGATCCGAAGCTGAAAGGCAAGGTCTGCTCCCGCTCCGGCTCACACCCTTACAATTTGTCGCTAATAGCTTCGATCATTGCCCATCAGGGAGAAGCCCAGGCTGAAGCGATGGCGCGGGGTATGGTGGCCAATTTTGCCCGCGATCCCAAGGGTGGCGATACGGACCAGATCAAATCAGTTGCCGCTGGTGAATGCGGCGTCGCGCTGGCCAATACTTACTACGTCGCCCGAATGCTGCGGTCAACCAAGATTAATGACCTAAAAATGATGGAAAACGTTGGCGTCATCTGGCCGAATCAATCATCTACCGGCACGCATATCAACGTTTCCGGGGGGGGGCTATTGAAAACAGCACCGCACAAGGAAGCGGCAGTTAAATTTCTCGAATATCTGGCCTCGGATCAAGCGCAGCGTTATTTTGCCGATGGCAACAATGAGTGGCCTGCTGTTGAAAACGTCAAAGTCTCGAACCCGGCACTAGAGTCGCTTGGCAAGTTCAAGGCAGACAAATTACCGGTCAACAATCTGGCAATGTACCAAGCCAAGGCTCAGATCATTCTTGATCGTGCCGGATTCAAATAAGCAAAAACTGCAAGCGCCGGGCTCAACCCCGGCGTGCTGCTGAAATCTGTCGTGACAGCGCAATCAGTGGCAACAAGCCAACAGCAACAATTGCCAACGCAGCGGTTGAAGCCTCGGCCAAACGCTCATCGGAGGCCAGCGTATAAGTCTGCGTCGCCAGCGTATCGAAATTAAATGGCCGCATGACCAACGTGGCTGGCAACTCCTTCATCACATCGACAAAGACCAATAAGCCAGCAGTGAGCAAACTGCCACGCAACATTGGCGCATGCACCCGGCGCAGCGTTTCATTTTGACCAAGCCCCAGGCTACGCGCCGCGTCATCCATATTTGGGGTGATTTTGGCCAGACTCGTTTCAACGGTATGTAACGCCACACCCAGAAAACGGGCCAGATATGCGTAAATGAGCGCTGCTATACCGCCCGTCAGCAGCAGGCCAGGATTATGCCCAAACCAAATCTCCCATTGCCCGGCCAGCCAGTTATCGAGACGCGTCACCGGTATCAGCACACCAACTGCGATCACCGCACCCGGTACCGCATAACCCAGACCAACCAGACGATTCAGCGCGTTAGCAAAGGTAGTTTTCGACAAACGAGCGCCGTAAGCCATGATCAGTGCGAGAAAAACTGCAATTGCCGCGGTTGTCGCGGCCAGCACAAAGCTGTTGCGGGAAAGCACGAGGAAACGTTCGCCAAACTGAGCATCGCCTTCGGTCAACGCCATTTTGAGCAACAAAATGGCCGGCAAGAGAAAACCCAGCAGTAGCGGTACTGAGCAAACGAAAATAGCCAGAACCGCCCGAATGCCCGAAAGGCGCGCCCCGGCCATGGGGCGGTTACGGCCGGTGGTGTTGTTGTAACGCGCCCGCCCGCGGGAAATTCTTTCCGCCATCAACAGAAAAAATACGAAGCCGAGCAACATGGTGGCGAGCTGGGCCGCAGCGATGCGATCACCGAGCGAAAACCAGGCACGGTAAATACCGGTGGTAAAGGTGTCAACCGCGAAATAAGCAACCGTGCCGTAGTCGGCCAGGGTTTCCATCAAGGCGAGGGCGACACCCGCCACAATCGCCGGCCGAGCCAACGGTAATGAGACAAAGAAAAAGGCACGCCACGAGCCCATACCCAGTGTCCGCGCTGCTTCAAGCATGCCGCTGGCGCGCTCAAGGAAAGCACTGCGTGCGAGTAAATAAACATAGGGGTAAAGGACACAGGCAAACATCAGCATGGCGCCAGGCAGGGTGCGAATATCTGGAAACCAGTAATCGCCATGCGCCCAGCCGAAGGTTTCACGTAATGCCGTCTGCACCGGACCGACAAACTGCAGGAAGTCGGTATAGACGTAAGCCATCACGTAGGCTGGCATGGCGAGGGGCAGGACCAACGCCCAGGAGAAGATGCGCCGACCGGGAAAATCGTGCATGGCGGTCAACCAGGCGGTGGCCACACCCAGTAGCGCAACGCCGCAGCCGACACCCAGACATAACCACAGCGAATTGAGGATGTAATCCGGCAGCACTGTGTGCGCCATATGCAACCAGGTAGCGCTGGTGCCGCCTGCAAACAGGTTGAGCCCGACGCTGGCGACCGGCAGCCCGACAAGCAAGGCGACGATAAAGCCGACAATCAACAGGAAGGAGTATTGAGCGGTACGCATAAGAGTGAATGCGAATTATACGTAACTGTTCTCAAACCCCTCAATCAACGTGAATTTTGAAAGATTT
>JAUYQT010000781.1 GCA_030697085.1 Azonexus sp.
CCAAAATTCTAAAGGCGGTATTTTACGGCGAGAATCAATCGGGCAAGCGGGCCAGCGCCAGTTTCAACGCCGCAAAACATCGGTCATCAATCGCCGTACCGACGTTTTCGGCCATCATTTCAAGGGTGCGCGAAATCGGAATCGCCCCGCGATAGGGGCGTTCAGCGGTAATCGCATCAAAAATATCAGCCGTGGTGATGATGCGGGTTTCAAGACAAATTTCATCGGCCATCACGCCGCGCGGGTAGCCCTTGCCATCGAGCCGCTCATGGTGAGCTGCCGACACTCTTGCCAGTTCAGAAAAAGCATCTATACGCGAGAGAATGGTTTCGGTGTACATCGCATGCGCCTTGACGGCGACCCACTCATCGTCATCAAGTTTGCCCGGCTTGTCGAGGATGCTGTTACTGACGCCAAGCTTGCCGACATCGTGCAACAAGGCACCGCGCTTCAGCCAGCGCCGACGCTGATGCGACAGACCGAGCGCCTCGGCAATCATGTCGGTATAAAGCGCCACCCGCGCACTGTGGCCGCTGGTGTAAGGACTTTTCGAGTCGACCACTTGACCAAAAGCCGCAGCAATATCATCAAGATAGTCGTCATCCAGCGGCGTAACATGCGTCGCCGGCTCGAGGGCCAGCACTGCCTCGGTGATATCAGGCGCCCCCAGCGTTGCCCAAAACGATGTTGAATCGGCCACTTTCCCGAAAGCCTCAACCAATTGCGGATCAAACCAGCGACCTGCACGCAGGTGGATTTCGTCAAGCGCCGCCTGCGGCCCACCCTGCGTGTGAAAAACATCAATCACCTGGGCCAGCAGCGCGATTCGTGCAAAGAGCGGAATTGCCTCTCCGACCAGGGCATCTGGCCGACCTTGACCATTGAAATGCTCATCCAGGCTGTAAATGCCCTGCGAGACAGGCTCGGGAAACCGCAGCAAGCGGGCAATTTCAGCGCCGCGCTGACAACGAGTGGCTATCAACTCCTGGGCGATCTCATTACCCTCCCGGATGATCGTCATCACACTGCGAAAACGCTCCGCCAGCCCGGCCTTGAGCCCGGTGTGCTTGAGGACAAATTGCAGCACCTGCGGCAGGCTGTCGCCAACGGCTTTGAAATCGCGTTTGAAACCAAGGTCATCGGTCAGATACAACTCGCAGATGCGCGCTGCGTTGCTGCTACAGCCAAGGTCCTTGAGCAACAGCGTGTAATACAGGTTCCACAACTCATTATCGGGCAAGCCGATCACGCGGCCGATGTGCATACCGATCCAGCAACAGCGAACACAGTGCCCTTCAGGTTGCCCCTCGGTAATATCCAGCGCGTGACTGAGCGCCGAAATAAGCTCCGAGAGCTTGAGATCCGAGCTGGCCGCTAGTGAAGCATGAGTGGGCAAAATATCATTCATATTGAATACGGCACCGTGAAGACAAGAAGATCAATCTGCAAACGCACCGATTCATCTGACAGCCGATCAAGGGCGGCGCAAAGAAGCGCCCCAAATAGGCCCAAGCACAATCCTGAATTAAAGGAATACCGAGCCATGTTATTGGTCAAAACATCGGTCTTTTTCAGAAGCCACATGCTACCTCAGCTTGAATCGACATCGGCCATCAACAAATATCCTGGCATTCACAAATTTTCTGGTTATAATGCGCGCCCTCAGCGTCCTTAGCTCAGTTGGTAGAGCGCTTGCCTTACACGCAGGATGTCGGCGGTTCGAGCCCGTCAGGACGCACCAGGTTTTTTTGGCAGCTTTTTTGTTGCCCATGTGGCTCAGTGGTAGAGCACTC
>JAUYQT010000790.1 GCA_030697085.1 Azonexus sp.
CTGGCTAAAGCAGCAAAAACGTGAACAAATCTTGGTGGCGACCAAAGTTGCCGGTCCGTCACGTCATCTAGACTGGATCCGCGGTGGCCCCATCGCCCTTGATCGCGCCAACATCCGCGCCGCGATTGAAGGCTCACTGCAGCGCCTGCAGACGGATTACGTCGACCTTTACCAATTACATTGGCCAGAGCGCAATCAGCCGATGTTCGGGCAATGGCAGTTTGATCCCACAAAAGAACGCGACTGCACGCCTATTCGCCAGCAACTCGAAGCCTTGGCCGAGTTGGTACAGGAAGGTAAAGTACGCGCTATCGGGCTTTCCAACGAACATCCCTGGGGCATGATGCAGTTCATTCGCCTGGCAGATGAACTCCACCTGCCACATATCTTATGCACACAAAATGCCTACAACCTCTTGACCCGTACTTTTGAGACCACCCTCAGCGAAATCTGTCACCGTGAAAAAATTGGACTACTTGCCTATTCGCCCCTTGGCTTTGGTCATCTCACCGGAAAATATCTCAACAATCCGGTGACACCCGGGCGACTGAGCCTATGGCCAGCTTTTGGCCAGCGTTACAGCAAACCTAACGTTATTCCCGCCGTGCACGCCTACGCGGCGTTAGCCGAAAAACACAATTTAACGCTAACCCAGTTAGCGCTTGGCTTTGTACGCTCGCGCTGGTTCGTCAGCAGCACCATTATCGGCGCCTCTTCGCTCGCACAACTCCAGGAAACGCTACCCGCCACTCAAACACCGATAAATGATGCACTACTCACTGAGATCAACGCCATTCATCTGAAATACACCAACCCGGCACCATGAACACTTCTTTATACGCCGCACTTGCTACGGCATTAAACACTTCGGGAATTGAGGAAAAGCTAGCGTTAACCGCGGCGATCAAGGCAGACTGGACGAATAAGAAGCTTGACTGGCGTGATCAGCCCCTCATCACTCTGGCTTGCGGCCGCCCGGAAAAGCCGACGCTGGTCGCCCCCCAACTCGTCCCTCAACGCGGCGTCAAAAGCCCTGAGGGTCGTGCGCGCTTATTACACGCCATCATACATATTGAGTTTTCTGCCATCAATCTAGCCCTCGACCACGCCGCCCGATTCCGCGGCATGCCCGAGGCCTACTACGCCGACTGGATTGGCGTAGCCGCCGAAGAGGCTTACCACTTCACCATTCTGCGCCAACGCCTACAAACGCTTGGCCATGATTACGGTGACTTCCCCGCCCACGCCGGCTTGTGGGATATGGCAGAGAGAACCTCCAAGGATGCATTGGCACGAATGGCCCTCGTGCCACGTCTTCTTGAAGCTCGCGGTCTCGACGTAACCCCTGCAATCCAGAAAAAACTTATTCAGAGTGGCGATCACGAAAGTGCTCGCCTGCTTGAAATTATTTTGCAAGACGAAATCGGCCATGTCGGCATTGGCGACATCTGGTTCCGCCATCTCTGCAAAGAACAATCCCTGGAACCTGAAAGCACCTTCCGTCGACTGCTAAATGACTTCAACGCCCCTCCCCCACAAGCACCGATGAATGAAACGGCGCGTCTGGCAGCTGGTTTCACGAAAAGGGAACTGGCAGGCCTCTTGAAAATAGAGTAAACTAATAATATCAATGCGTTGATGCATCGCCCGCAGGTCCTCTGAGCAGCCCCCGTCACTTCTTGTTTGCAGGTTCACCACATTGATTCGCCCCCGGTATGGCTGCATCGGGGAACTCAGGCCGCCCGACCATCGGGCCAATCCGTCGCAAGCCATAACAAAGCCTAATAGCGACGATGAAAGGAAACAGCATGTCATCAACTGAGTCTACAACCACTCAGAGCTTCGCCGATCTCGGCTTAAGCGATTCACTTCTCAAAACACTGGCCGATATCGGTTACGAAAGCCCATCACCGATCCAGGCAGAATGTATTCCCGTCCTGCTTCAGGGCCGCGACCTGATCGGTCAGGCGCAAACCGGCACCGGCAAAACCGCCGCCTTCGCCCTGCCGCTGATGGAACAGATTGACGTCAAACTGACCAAGCCCCAGGCCCTGGTTCTGACGCCGACGCGCGAACTGGCCATCCAGGTTGCCGAGGCGCTGCAAAGCTACGCCAAGAACCTGCCCGGCTTCCATGTGCTGCCGATCTACGGTGGCCAGAGCTACACCATCCAGCTCAAGCAATTGTCACGCGGCGCCCACATTATTGTCGGCACCCCGGGTCGCGTCATGGATCACATTGAGCGCAAGACCCTCAATCTCGACAACCTTAAGACCATGGTTCTCGACGAAGCCGACGAAATGCTGCGCATGGGTTTCATCGACGACGTAGAGTGGATTCTCGAGCGCACCCCGGCTCAGCACCAGACCGCGCTGTTCTCCGCCACCATGCCGGATCAGATTCGCCGTGTTGCCCAGAAATACCTGGTCGACCCGCGTGAAATCAAGATCAAGTCGGCAACCGCCACCGTCGCTGCCATTCGTCAGGTTTACTGGCAGGTCAGCGGCATGCACAAGCTGGACGCCCTGACTCGCATCCTCGAAGTTGAAGACAATTTCGACGCCGCCATCATCTTCGTGCGCACCAAGAACTCTACTGTCGAACTGGCCGACAAGCTTTCCGCCCGTGGCTATGCCGCTGCCGCGCTGAATGGCGACCTCAACCAGCAGATGCGCGAACGCGTTATCGAGCAGTTGAAATCCGGCGCGCTTGATATCGTCGTGGCGACCGACGTTGCCGCTCGCGGTATCGACGTGCCGCGCGTCAGCCATGTCGTCAACTATGACATTCCTTACGACACCGAAGCCTACGTGCACCGTATTGGCCGTACCGGCCGCGCTGGCCGCACCGGCAACGCCATTCTCTTTGTCGCACCGCGTGAAATCAGCATGCTGCGCAGCATCGAGCGTGCGACCCGTTCGCCGATTGCGCCCTTGACGCTGCCGAGTCGCGCCGATGTGACCAACAAGCGCGTGGCCGACTTCAAGGCCGGCGTTGTCGAGGTACTGAACGCTGAAGGTCTCGACTTCTTCGCCAATATCGTCTCGCAGATTGCCGAAGAGCAAAACGTCGGCGCCGAGGAAGTTGCAGCGGCATTGGCCATGATGGCTCAGAAGGGCAAACCGCTACAGATCCCTGGTGAAGATCCCGCCCCGCCGCGCCCGATGGCTGCCGGTGATGCGCGTCGCCCGGGCAGTTTTGGCGAGCGTGATCGCAAGCCACGCACCGATGAACGCAGCGATCGCCCGCGTTTTGAGGGCCGTAGCGACAAACCGCGCGTTGAAAGCAGCGGCGACAGCCGTCCACGCTTTGAAGACAAGCCACGTCGCGCCAGCAGCGGCGCCCCGACCGGCGACATGGTGCGCTACCGCATCGATGTGGGCCGGGATCATGGCGTTCAGGTCAAGGACATCGTCGGCGCCATTGCCAACGAAGCCGGGATCGAAAGCCGCTTTATCGGCCGTATCGCCCTTTACGATGAGTCGAGCACCGTCGAACTGCCAGCCGGCATGCCGAAGGAAGCCGACAATGCCCTGAAACGTACCCGTGTGCGCGGTGTGCCAATCAATATGCGTCCGGACGAAAGCGCCGCACGCCCTGAAGGTAGCGAACGAAAGTTTGATGGCGAGCGCAAATTTAAAAAGCACGCAGATCGCTAATTGAATTTCGTCGAGCACTTCAGGAAAAGCCACAACCTATGCCCAACCACTCAAATTTTGTAGAAAAATTTGAGTGGGCAAGCGAGAAGCTCAGGTTGAACAAAAAGACCTCATAAGAAATTATGAGGTCTTTTTTTATCCAAACAATTTGCAATAGCAAACCATTTCGTTTATCCAATTGAGATAGATTTGGTTTTTGATAACAATCAAAAAGTGAGATCAAACCCCATGTCACAACGACACGGCTTCCTGAAGCTACCGGGAGAGGCGTACAGACAACGCCCCAGATGGACGTCATCCCGCTGGTTTTATTGCAATTGCTACCAACGCTCAGCGTCTACATCAGCAGCAGAAAAATCATCCTTGTGAACACAATATATACTGTATAAAATACTGTATATCGCATCACAGGAGATGCCGCCATGTGCGGATGCTACGAACTCAAGGCTAAAGCCCGGGAATTAAACAAGCAACTTCCACCGCTGCATCTTGGCCAAGGCGACATGCCCGGCAGCGGCGAAATCCACCCCACCGACCCGGTGCTGATCATCACTGGCGGCGGCAATGGCTATCAGAGCTGCAAAGCGCACTGGGGGCTGGTTGGGCACTTTCTTGACCACGCCCCGCACAGCCCCCTAATCAACTTACGCAGCGAAGGCCTCGCTGCCAAACCCTTTTACAGCAAGATCCTCAAACGAAACCGCTGTCTGATCCCGGCCACCGCCTTCTACGAATGGCAGTCATTAGGAGGCAGCAAACAAAAAATCAGAATTAGCCAGCTGACCGGCGAACCCGTGATGTTTGCCGGCATTTTTGACCACCATCCACGTGCCGGCACCACCTGCGCTATTCTGACCACCACCGCCGATGCCATCGTCCGCCCACTTCACGAGCGTATGCCATTCATCCTTGGCCGTGAAGAATGCAGCTTCTGGCTGGACGACTATCCGGAGTTTCCCGATGACGAGTTTGAGACCCTGCTGCAAACACCAACCCGGTCGGTGCTGAACATAGAGGTGGTCATGGAAGAAGCACCATCACCTCAGTTATCGCTTGTTTTTGCGTAAAGTGGCAAGAAATTCATGGTCACCCTTTTATCCCCGTTCTCTTTTTCCCGGTCATAACTTGATCAACGTGATACGGGAAGCAATCCAGGGGGCGAGTCAGTCCGGCAAGTCAGATTAAACACGGGATCGAGCCGCCAGTAAATTTTACGACCTTTTCCTGCCACCTTCCAACTCATGGTCTCGTTCATCTTCACGAGGGGCAACCACCATGATCGTTAAACTGAGCACTAACGGCTTTAAATAATCCGCCATCCATGCAGACAGCCGGTTATCAGTCAAACCTGGGCGATCCTTGATTTTTCCCATTGCTACGGTCAACACCAAAAATCAGCCAAAATCCAGAACACCACAGCCTGCTAGCCGCGTATCCTTGGCACCCACGCCAGCCATTTGCCCTCCCATGTCCACCGAGCTTTCTCCCCGTTCCGAACGTTTTTTCCTGCTGACACTGGCCGGCATTCAATTTAGCCATATTCTTGATTTCATGATCATGATGCCGCTCGGGCCAATCCTGATGCAGGTCTTTGGCATCAGCACGCATGAGTTCGGCTTACTGGTCGCGTCCTACAGTTTCAGTGCGGCAATTTCCGGCCTGCTGGCAGCAACCTTTGTCGATTTATTTGAACGCAAGCGGATGCTGTTAATCTGTTTTTCCCTGTTTGTGCTGGCAACATTAGCTTGCAGCCTGGCACCGGGTTACTCAACACTGATCCTGGCGCGTGGTTTAGCCGGGGTTTTCGGCGGCATTATGGGCGCGCTGATTCACACGATGATCGGCGATGCCATTCCATTCTCCCGGCGGGCACGGGCGAACGGCGTGGTTTCCAGCGCCTTTTCGATCTCAACGATTGCCGGCGTGCCATTGTCGCTGTGGCTCGCCAACCATTTCAGCTGGCGAGCCCCCTTTATCCTGATTGCCGTGTTGAGCCTGATCTTTCTTGCTATCGGACTGCGTTTCCTGCCAGAGTTACGGCATCACATGAATGAAGAAAAGCGAGCGCATCTGTTATCAGCAACCTTCAACGTACTCGGCGACATCAACCATCTGCGCGCTTTACTATTTTCAGCACTGATCATTTTTTCCGGCTTTACGGTGATTCCCTACATCACCATCTATGCGGTCAATAACGTCGGCATCGCCCAGCAAGACATACCGATTGTTTATCTGATCGGCGGCTCGGCCACCTTTATCGGCGCTCGACTAATCGGGCATTGGGCCGACAAATATGGCAAAGTTGAAGTCTACCGTCGGGTCGCATTGCTGGCCGCACTACCCTTGCTGGTGCTCCCCCAGATCGGGGTGGTGCCACTGTGGGTCTGGCTGATCTGCTCGGCCAGCTTTTTCGTATTAATCTCGGGGCGAATGATTCCGGCCATGGCGATCATTGCCTCGTCTGCCCAGCCCAGGCTGCGTGGCACTTTCATGTCATTGAACAGCACCGTACAATCCCTGGCCATGGGCCTGGCCAGCACACTCGCCGGCTTCTTGATCACGCTTGATGGCAACGGTCGAATTATCGGCTATCCACTCGTTGGCTACATTGCCCTCGTGGCAAACCTTCTGGCGATCTGGCTTGCCTCGCGCATTGTGATGCACGGGCGAAATGCGTAGGCCAGCCGCGCAAGCTTCCATCGAGCCCGCGGCCGAGAAAACTACTGAGTGCCTTGCGCCGTAGCCAAATCAACTCAGCGTAAAATCTCCGTGACTGCAAGGCAGAGCCAAACTCACGCAGGCGGCGCCCATTTCTACAAAGGTTAGGACATGCTCGACAATCTGGCGGGATTTTTCATCCAGTGGGGAATCACTTCGTTCGCTCTGTGGGTGGCGAGCCTGTTGTTCAACGGTATCCGCTTTTCCAGTACCTCGACACTGATTATTTCGGCGCTACTCCTCGGCTTTGCCAATGCCGTGCTACGGCCACTACTGGTCATCCTGACCTTGCCGTTGACACTGGTAACGCTCGGGGTTTTTCTTTTAGTGATCAATGCTTTAATGCTATTGCTGGTTTCCAGCCTAGTCCGTGGTTTCACGATTTCCGGCTTCTGGACGGCCTTTTTTGCCGGCCTGTTTATTTCACTACTGAGCCTGGCCCTGGGCTCACTGGTACCGAATGGCGAGATGACGGTTTACCGGATGCCGCAGCATTCGCCACAGACGATATCAATGTAAGCAGTCGCCCCAGCCGGCCAGCGAAAACGATCAGTTCAGTGCTGGCCGGTGAAGAAAAACATGAAAAAGCCAGCTCACTGAGTGCTGCAATAACAGCCAATGACCGTGATCCTCGCCGACAAAGTCGAACTGGCGCTCGAACATACAGTAGCGCGTTATATCGGGGTGGAAAAGCTGCTCCCCAACAGCTAGGGTGAACGATAAGCTTTCGACCGATTCACTTAAAGGCACGGCCATTTCCGGCGTTGCCTGAGTTCATCTGGCAAGCGCGAGCGGCCTCGCCTAGAATGACTCCTTTGGCAAGCCAGCCGATTTTTGCCAGCCAGCCCCAATCCGAACGACCTCTGGAGAATGCTATGAAAGGCGATAAAAAAATAATCGACATCCTCAACAGCCTACTGACCGGCGAGTTGACTGCAGTCGATCAATATCTGATTCACGGCGAAATATATGCCGACATGGGCTTCTCACAACTGGCTGAAAAAGCATTGCACGAATCAGAACACGAGCGCCTGCATGCCCGTGCCCTGATCCAGCGCATACTCTTTCTCGAAGGCAAACCTGATCTGACCAAGCGTGATGAGCTCAAAATCGGCAAGACGGTACCGGACATGCTGAAAGCCGACCTCGCAGTCGAATACAAGGTAGTCGGCGACCTGAAAAAAGCCATGACCGCCTGCGAAAAAGCCCAGGATTACGTTTCTCGCGACATGCTCGGTATCCAGCTCGAAGATACCGAAATGGATCATGCCTACTATCTCGAAAAGCAAATTCGCCTGATCGAACTGGTCGGTTTGCAAAATTATCAACAGAGCCAGATGGGCTCAGGCCGCCCGGCTTAAGGAGCAATAGCGATGCAAGGCGATAAAAAAATCATTGATGCGCTGAATAAAGTGCTGAAAAACGAGTTGACCGCAATCAACCAGTACTTTCTGCATGCCCGCATGTTCCGCCACTGGGGCCTGGAAAAACTCAACAACTATCAATACAAGCAATCGATCCGCGTCATGAAAGAAGCAGACGAGATCATCGAGCGCGTCCTCTTTCTCGAAGGCCTGCCCAACCTGCAAAATCTGGGCAAGCTGATGATCGGCGAACATGTCATCGAATGCCTGCAGGGCGATCTCAAATACGAGCGTGAAATCCAGCGCCCATTGCTGATTGAAACGATTGCCCTGTGTGAAGAGCTACAGGACTACGTCAGTCGCGACCTGCTGGAAGATTTGCTCGAACACTGCGAAGAGGCTATCGACTGGCTGGAAACACAACAAAATCTGATCGAGAACGTCACGCTACCCAACTACCTGCAAGCCCATATGGAGCCGGGCGGCGACTAATTCTTCAGGCGAGTACCCGGCAAGCCACAGTATGTACTGTGGCTTTTTCATCACACGAATCCGCCCCGCCATTGCTGGTTTTAGCACATTTTTCGGCCATGCCAAATGGCCGCCCTGATCACCCAGGAAGCCGACTTGGCGCTGCCCACGCAACTGACAATTGTGACGTAAATTCTGTTTTCCGCGAGTAACAAAGAGGGAGAACCATGGCACACAAGAAAACCGCCGCCCCAATCACCCCACCAATAACCGGCTACAGCGCCACAGCCAAAGAGGCGTTGCAGGAATCGACGGCACAAGTGCAGGAAATACACGATGCTATCGCGGCCACCACCTTCGGCATCTTCAACCACATGCCAGGCATCGGCAACTCGACACAGTTGATTCAGCAGGCCCATAACGCCATGACCGACAGCATGTACGCGGCGTTTCACCAAGCCGGCGGTGACTTGCTTGAAATCACCGGGAATATGGAAAAACAAAGTAACACGATTGATCCAGCCCAACAGCTGCCGGGCCAACTGGTCAGCAATTTGCGCAGCGCGCTCAATGGCGCGTTTGGTGAGCACTTGGCAAAAGCTAACCACTTACTAGCCATTCCAATGGGGATCTACCGCGATGACCGGCTGATTCCATTAACACCTCAGGCGTTGAGCATGGCCTGGCCGCAAAACACCAACCGACTCGGCATTTTCATTCATGGCCTGGTCTGCAACGAACATTGCTGGGAAGCGGCACCGAATGCGGTTGATATTCCGCGACGCCTTGAGGCAGAGGCCGGCTACACGGCGCTGACGCTACGCTATAACACGGCTCTACCGATCGTTGAAAATGGCGCGCGCCTGGCCTTGTTGCTGGATGAACTCCTCAGCGTCTGGCCCTATCCGGTTCAAGAATTGATCATTATTGGCCACAGCATGGGTGGCCTGCTAGCACGAAGTGCCTTTGAGCAAAGCAAGACCACAGAATTCAACTGGCCCGCGCTGACCCGAATGATCATTTGCCTCGGCTCGCCAAACCTCGGTTCGTCGATCGAACAACTCGGTCAACTGAGCAGCACCGCGCTGCGCCTGGCCGGCATGAGCAAACCACACGCAAACATAGCAACACCAGGCAATCTCGACCTTCTGGATGAGCATAAAGACACTGACCTGCCGAGGCCGAGGCCGCCAGATATTGCCTGGCGCTTTATCGGCGGTAGCTTGACCGACGATCCCGACAATCCCCTTGGCGAACTCTTCGGCGATGGACTAATCAGCCTCGCCAGCGCCACCCCGCATGAACTGAGCGGAAATATTGAAAGCGTTCGTCTCGGCGCCGTAAACCACATGGGTTTGCTCAGCGAACCCAGAGTGTATGCACAGATTATTGCCTGGTTGAAACGTTGAACATCAAACAGGGATCACGCGACAAATAGTCAGGCCAAGAATCATGGCCGCCGGACAAACAACTTTGAATTCAACGCCAACCAACACCGAACCAAGATTAAAGTGGCCAGAACAGGTCAGAACACCACACTCTGGCATTATTTTGGGTGAGCCGATAAATGATATTGACAGTCATTCTCATTTGATTAAAATAGGAATTGTTCTTATTACACAACTCTACCTCACCCGAGGAATACTTTCATGTATGTCTGCGTCTGCCAGGCGGTTACCGACCGCCAAATTCGTGAAGCGGCCCAAGGCGGTGCCCGCACGTTGAAGGATTTGCGTCGTGATCTCGGCGTTACCCGTGACTGTGGACGTTGCGCCTCTTGCGCTCATGACTGCCTACAGGAAGCACATGCCGGGCAGAGCAAACCGGGTAAATCGCTACGGAAAGCGGCCTGAACGCTTTCAACCAACCTCAATACCAGGCTCACCGTCGTGCACCTCACCGATTACCGAGACGTGTGTAAAGCCCTGTTGCAGGAAGATTGATAAAACTTCCGTCACGGCGTCCGGCGCACAGGAAACCAGTAGACCACCGGAAGTTTGCGGGTCAGTCAATAGCGCTTTGGCTGCAGGGTTCAAGCCGACCGCCAGATCAACTGCTTCACCATAGCTTTCCCAGTTACGTGCTGAAGCACCGGTTATATAGCCCGCCTCAACAAACTCAATGGTGCGCGGCATAAGCGGAATATCGACAAAATTCAAACGGGCTCGTAACTGGCTGCCTTTGCAAAGCTCAAACAAATGGCCAAGCAAGCCAAAGCCGGTGACATCGGTCACGGCATGCACACCGTCCAGACAGGCCAGCACCGGCCCTGGCGTATTCAGTTGCGTGGTGCTGACGATCATTGCCTCGTAATCGCTCGCGTGCAGTTGCTCCTTTTTGAGCGCGGCGCTATAAACGCCGACACCGAGTGCCTTGCCGAGAATCAGTTTGTCGCCCGGCCGGGCGGCCGAGTTGCGTTTGAGATGAGCCGGGTTGACCAGCCCGATGGCGACCAAACCGTAAATCGGCTCAACGGAATCTATAGTGTGACCGCCGGCAATCGGAATCCCTGCGGCCCGACAAACCGCTGCACCGCCAGCGAGAATTTTGCTGATGGTTTCAAGCGGCAACACATTGACTGGCATGCCGACCAAGGCCAGGGCAAAGAGCGGCGTGCCACCCATGGCATAAACATCGGAAATCGCGTTAGTCGCGGCAATACGACCAAAATCAAATGGATCATCAACAATCGGCATGAAAAAATCCGTCGTGGCGACGATGGCCTGTTGCGGATTGATCTGATAGACCGCGGCATCGTCACTGGTTTCGGTGCCAACCAACAATTGCGGTGGGATGATACCTGGCGCCATGCCGCCCAGGATTTTTTCCAGAATAGCCGGGGAAATTTTGCAGCCACAACCGCCGCCATGGGAAAGCTGGGTAAGTCTGATTTTTTCTGCTGACACGACTGTTCTCTTGTTTATTTGTATGTAGCGACGTTATTCGGCATCGAAACCGGCATCTTCGATTGCAGTAAGCAGCACCTCGCGGCTCACTTGTTGTGGATCGTAGACCAGCTTGGCCTCACCTGCATCGAGCGAAACGACAGCCGAGCTAACACCCGCCAGACTGCTTAGCACGTCGGTAATGTTTTTGACACAACCCTGGCAGCTCATGCCGCCGACTTTGATGACGGTATTTTCCATTATTTACTCCTGATTGAGGAACGGCTGCGTGCGCAGCAGTTCGGTAATTTGAGCCGCAGCGAGCGGCCGGCTGAAATAATAGCCTTGTGCCATGTCGCAATCCATATGGCGCAACAAAGCCAACTGCCCGGCAGTTTCAACGCCCTCAGCCAGCACCGTGAGGCGAAGATTGCGTCCCATACTGACAACGGTCGAGGCAATCGCGCGATCGTCAGCATCAACCTCAAGGTCGCGAACGAATGAACGGTCGATCTTCAGCTTATTCACCGGAAGACGCTTCAAGTAAGAAAGAGAGGAATAGCCAGTGCCGAAATCGTCGACCGAAAGCTCAACGCCCATCCGGTGCAACGCCGATAAGATGCCAAGATTAATATCGGCATCATGCATCACTGTCCCTTCCGTCACTTCCAGTTCAAGCTGCTCCGCTTCCAAGCCTGAAGCAGCGAGTGCGCCGGCCACGGCATCGACAAATCCGGGCTGGCGAAATTGCACCGGAGAAACGTTGACCGCCATCACCATTGGCGGCAAGCCGGCATCGATCCAGCTTTGTGCCTGGCGACAAGCCTGATTTAAAACCCAGTCGCCAATCGGATTGATCAAGCCGGTTTCTTCGGCCACTCGAATAAAGTGATCCGGCATGATCAGCCCAAGATCAGCATGCTGCCAGCGAATGAGTGCTTCAACACCGAGAATCAGGCCACTCTGCAAGCTCACCAGCGGCTGATAATGCAGCACGAACTCCTGCTGCTTGAGGGCTCGACGCAGATTACTTTCCATCAGCAAACGGTCGAGCGTCGCCTGATTCATTTCGGCAGCATAAAACTGGAAAGTGTTGCGCCCTTGTTCCTTGGCCTTGTACATCGCCGTATCGGCATTTTTGAGCAAGGCTTCAATATCCTTGCCATCCTGCGGGTAAATACTGATCCCAATCGACGGCGTCACCGTCAACTCATGCCCGCCGACCGAAAAATGCGCACTGCAGGCCGCTACCAGACGACGCGCCACTTCGACCGCTCCAGACGCCTGAATGCCGGGCATGGCAATAATAAACTCATCGCCGCCAAGGCGGGCCAGGGTGTCAACACGCCGGACGCTGACAGATAAACGTTCGGCAACTGCACACAGCAGCTCGTCGCCAACGCTGTGGCCCAAGGAATCATTGACACGCTTGAAATGATCGAGATCGAGAAACATCAGCGTCATCGCAGATTGCTCACGCTCCGCGGTTGCCAGCAGCTGCGTTACCCGATCACGCAACA
>JAUYQT010000816.1 GCA_030697085.1 Azonexus sp.
GCACTGATCGCTGCGGCAATGATACTGCGACTAGGCGACGGACCACACCTGAAGCGTCGCCACGACGCACCGCCATTGCGCATGGGGCGAGTTTTCTACGCCTTCTCAGTGACTGAATTTCGAGCTTCCGCGCTAGGTTACTTCGGCCACCAGTGGGAACTTTATGCATTCTGGACACTAATACCAGCGTTACTTATACAAAGTGGCTTGGCAGCAGCACAAAGCCAGGCCCTTTCCGGGCTTTCGTTTTCCATCATCGGTATCGGTGCGCTCGGATGCATTGTTGGCGGCTGGTGGAGTCAGCGCATTGGCAGTGCCCGAGTGGCCGCCAGCGCGCTTGCAATGTCCGCCTTATGTTGCGCCATTTTCCCGCTCACGGAGGGATGGCCGGCCTGGATGAAAATCTGTCTTCTGCTCATTTGGGGAGCCACGGTGGTCGCTGATTCACCTCATTTCTCAGCACTCTCAGCCCGTGCCTGTCCACCCGAAATTGTGGGTAGCGCACTTGCCTTCCAGAACGCTATCGGCTTCGCCATCACGATGTTTTCGATCCATCTTGGCGTAAGCCGGGTGGCCGAATGGGGAACAAGTATCGCTTGGCTGCTCCTGCCTGGGCCAGTTGTTGGACTGATTGGGCTTTATCCATTGTGGCGACGTCGGCATACGTCAGGATAGTGGCCGCTTCGTTTGATAACGCGCCATGGACGTTGGCGATTTATACAGCCTGCGAAAGAAAAATCAAAGCTTTCAAGATCTTGAACTATATGGAAAATTCGTGAGGAAACCTCAGGGTCTGTCGCCGGTTGTACGCGGCCAAAGTGCGCGTCAAGTAAAGGCTGCGGCAGATTGGCGAATAGCGTCAAATGGATGGGCAGTGCTGCGGTCAACCGGCCAAAAACCGTGAATTCCTGCTTTTGGCTGCAAGGACGGGGGTAGCTGCAGCCGTTGTTTGGCGCCGGTCATTGCAAGAGCCGCGACCATTGTTCACCGGCTTCAGCTGGCCGGCAACCAGCATTCCCCGTAACGACCAGCGGCATAATAGCGATAGGCGTTCTTGCCCGCCTCCTTGGCCCGG
>JAUYQT010000820.1 GCA_030697085.1 Azonexus sp.
CGGCGCCAAACGCGTCGATTTCTGCATGGGCGCCAGCGCCGCGGCATTATCTCCTTGTGACCGTAGCAGAGCGCCAAGCAACTTCCAGCCAAAGCCATGCTGAGGGAAACGCTCAGTCATCGCCCGAGCCAATATAACGCCTTCGCTGTAACGCCCCAGATCAAACAAGGAAATCAGCTTTTCCTCATCCGTTGCGCTAGGCCGTGATTTTTTTCTCGTGCCCGGTTTTGCCGGGAGCGACTTAGGAACCGGCTTATCTGGCGGCAGATTCAACCCCTCCGCCAGACAGTCAACCGCCTCGCCCTCCAAGCCATGCCCCTGCCCGAGAACCAAAACCTCCCGGGCAATATCAAGCTGCCCAGCCGATATCAGTGCTTTGAGATAGGCCAGCCAATAGCTTGCAGTCTCCGGCCTAGCCTCCAACGCCTGCAGCAAATAAGGCAACGCCATCTCACCTGACTGCAACTCCAAGACAAGCAAGCCCAGTTGGTAATTAGCCACAGGGTGCCGGGGTTCCGCTTGCAGCACCGCGCGATAAACAGTTTCTGCCGCCTCAAGTAAGCCGGCACGTTGATATTCATTCGCCTTGCAACAGGCATCGTCCAGCACAGTAGTTAACGTCGGGGTCAAGGATTGGTGATCAGTCATGGCGTAAATTTAAACCGAAATCAAGAAGCATGGCGCATTCTCCTCGATTATTCGGTTAAACACCGCCATTCTGCGCCAGCGCACGATACGGCCTTGCCCCTGCTCCAGGGCCTTTGCACTCGAATAGCACGCCCGAGGCAAATATGCCATTGAAGTTGCTTCACCAAAATAATCGTTAACATTCACAGGCTTATGCACACGTATTGCAAACCCATGAAAAATCTGTCCTACTCTCGTTTTTTGGACGGACGAAATGCAACATGGACACTGCAGCCTGATGGACTGTCTCGATGAAATCGAAGATCCCAGATCAGCGAGCAACGGCACGCTGTACGACTTCCGGGAAATGCTGGTGATCGCCATCTACGCCAGTCTTTGTGACATGGACACCTGCGAAGACTTTGCGTTGTGGGCGCAGGCACGTCAGCCTTGGCTCAAACGCTTTTTGACGCTGAAGAACGGCATACCCGCTTCGGCCACTTTTTATCGGCTATTTCGCGCCCTTGATCCCAAGCAGTTTGAAGCCTTTTTTCGCCGTTGGGTCAGTCAGATAATACCGGCCGCGACACCACCGGGGCAGATTGCGGTGGATGGCAAAACGATTCGAGGCTCGGCCGATGGGGCACGCAAACCGGCCCATATCGTCAGCGCCTTCTCGACCGAGCTTGGCATTGCCTTTGGTCAGGAACGGGTGGCGCAAAAGAGTAACGAGATCAAGGCGACTCCCGAATTGCTCGAAGCACTCTACATCAAGGGCTTTCTGGTCAGCATTGACGCCATGGGTTGCCAAAAGGCGATTGCCCGGAAGATCGTCGCCAAGGGGGGCGACTATCTGCTGATGGTCAAAGGGAATCAACCGGGTCTGCTCGACAAGGTCAGTGCGGCCTTCACCGAAGGACGACATGCCGATCTGCCCCGCTTTGAACCGTGCTTATCCGGTTAGCTCCCAAGCCTACTACCTGTAGTGGGCCCTGATTTCTTTGCATAAAGTTCGGCATAGGTCGGTGCAGTGACGTCGCCAGCGATACCAAGCAGAGAGCGGAACGCGTTGAATGGGTAGAAACGG
>JAUYQT010000844.1 GCA_030697085.1 Azonexus sp.
AGTTGCGGTTGATTTCGAACACCTTCTCGAAGCCGCCAACAACCAATCGCTTCAGGTACAACTCAGGGGCGATGCGCAAAAATTGCTGCATATCAAGCGCGTTGTGGTGCGTGATGAAAGGCTTGGCCGAGGCACCGCCGGGGATCGGGTGCATCATCGGCGTTTCAACTTCGAGGAAGCCGTGTCCATCCATGTAATTGCGGATCGAGGCGACGATGCGGCTGCGAGCGAGGAAGGTGAAACGGGTCTCCTCGTTCATGATCAGGTCGACATACCGCTGGCGATATTTCATTTCCTGATCGGCCAGGCCGTGGAACTTGTCCGGCAGCGGGCGCAGCGATTTGGTCAGCAGGCGGATTTCGGCAGCCTGGATGCTCAGTTCGCCGGTCTTGGTCTTCATCAGGGTGCCGGTGATGCCAATGATGTCGCCCAGGTCCCAGGTCTTGAAGTCGGCGTAAATTTCTTCACCGACGCGATCGCGCGTGATGTAAACCTGGATGCGGCCGGAGAGATCCTGCACTGTCGCGAACGAAGCTTTGCCCATGACGCGCTTCAGCATCATGCGCCCGGCGACCTTGACTTCAACCGGCAGCTCGGCAAGCTCCTCCGTCGTTTTCTCGCCATAGCCTTCGAGGATTTTGGCCGCGGTGTTTTCACGCTGAAAATCGTTCGGGAAAGCTTTCCCCGTCTTGCGCCATTCAGCCAATTTGGCGCGGCGTTCGGCGATGAGCTGGTTTTCGTCCTGTTGAACCGGGGCTTGCTGTTCGGCGTTGGCCATGTTTGTTCCTTGAAAACGGTAGATTGCCGGCAGATGGCGTTTAGCCCATGATTTTCGCCCATTTCAGCCGGACGGGAAAGGCTATCGGCGTTTTTTCGGGGCCATGAATGGGATAATTGAACGATGAAAAATATTGATCAAACGTTTTTTCAAGACGAAATCCAGTTTGCATCTGCCCCATTAGCCCAGAATAACCCTCAAAAAAGGAGCGTATTTATGCGTAAACCGGTTCAACTGATCGTCGTACTGTGCGGCAGTCTTATGTGGGGCGCCGCAATC
>JAUYQT010000032.1 GCA_030697085.1 Azonexus sp.
CACGCGGCGATCAACGCCCCGGGCGTCTGCTGGCGCCAAACTTCACGCTCAATCCGCGGGAACGCGAACGCCTGCGGGCGGTGGCCAACTCGGCCGAGTTCGGCCATCTGCCGCCCAGCCCGTTTGTGCCTCGTCTGGCCGACCGCGGGCAATACCTCGCCTCTGAATCCACCTTTTACCGCGTCCTGCGGGCAGAAGCTCAGTGCCAGCATCGCGGCGCAGAACGGCCCGCACAAAAGCCCCACAAGCCGCGTGCGGCTACGATGGACACATTGAATCCAATTCCAAGGATACGCCAATGAAAGTCATGACCGCACGCGACGCCAAGAACCACTTCGGCGAATTCCTCGACTCGGCCCGGCGCGAGCCCGTGGTCGTTACCAAGAACGACCGGCCAGTCGGCATCATGATCTCCCTTGAGGACGCCAAGGACACCCGCCTCGCCCCGGATTGTATGGCTGAGGCCCCGGCATGCCGTGACCTCAGCCATACACCAGCTTGTTCCACTTCTGTCGCGTCAAGGGTTCGCTTCGCCGGGCGATGCCCGCCCTTGACCCGACGCTCCGTTTCAGTTGGCAAGCAAGATCACGCAGACCACCGGAGTTCGTGAACAAGCCCCGCGCACCAACAATGCGCTTGGTGTTATGACCAGGTGGCCAAAATCGCCTGCTGTTGAGCGATACGGCGTGTATTTTATGGCATGTGCAAGTTGCTGGTAGATGACAAATGAAACGACGTCATTCTCTGCGGGAGATCCTTGCCCCTCACGGAAGGTGACCGCGTGCCGGCACCGCCACGGTAGTCAAGAACCGCAAACAGCGCATCAGCCGCGCCTCCAGGTCATCCCCTTGGAACCGCTCCAGAAGGCCACCAGGCAATTCCTGCGGCCCAATGGTCGGCATGAAGCGGGCTTGGCCATGAATCCACAGCGGCGTCTTCACGAAGCCCTGACGCCACCACTCACGCCAGCGCGCCAAGGTTCGCTTCGGCACCTTCAACGCGACACACAGCGGCCTCGCCGCCGCAACCGACAGGCGACCCGGCAACACCGAACCCAGCACCATGACCGCTGCCGAATAGACTCGTCGCCCAAGGAAACGCACCGAAGCGGGGGTTGTTCGCCGACGGCACGTCTCGCAGCAATAGCTCAGCCGCGTCTCACCGCCGCCCACTTCGGGCCGCCAGCCCCGGGGCTTACGCGGATATTGCGCGCTGTGCAATTTACCGCCGCAATGTGGGCAGCCCCGGGCGCGCACTTTGGCGGCCAGTTCATGGTCGATTTCGACCAGTGCTTTATGGAATCGAACGTCCAGTACCACTGCATCACGCATCGTCGTCTCCGAAAGGGATTTCCTATAGAGTCGCCGACCTTTTCGCGGCAGTCAAATCGCTGTCTGCCATCGCCGCGGTTTGTTCACGTACGACGATGGCCTGCCACCCCTGAACCTCACAAAACGTGAACAATTCCGGCGGAAAAACCATCAAGATCGTTGACCGTACTCAAAATAGCGAAAACAAGGTTAAGAAAACCAGATGCCCATTCTCGTAACCCCCTACATCTTTTCGATGTGCTGCCGAATGCGAGCCAGAATCTCGTCCAAATCAGGCTGTCCGTTGTGGTACAAGGCAGATGTCTTGCGATACTCGCTGGCAAAGCGCGTACGCTCTTCGGCATCTTGCAACAGGAAAGCCGGATTTTTGGCCGCAACCAGTTCATCCCCGCGCCGAAAACGCTGCAACTTGCGCTCCTCGTAGGCCGGCGTGCCTATAAATTCCTGCACCTCCGGCAAGCTCAGCAGGCAGTAGATGTCGTAGTAATGGCGCATGAAGTTGGCCGGGAATGCCTCCCCCATCTTCTGTAGACGGTACTTGGTCGATACCGTCTGCAACTTTTCCACAAAGGTGTAAGTGGGCAAGTAACACAGAACATCCACTGCGCGATTATCGTAAATCTGGACACCAGCACTGATCGCCGCATCGTAGGCCCAAGAAGAAATCGTAACCGGACGATTGGGGGTCGTGTCATCAAACCCCAGCTCCAGCAATATCCCGTCTTTGATGCCCGCCTGCCGCCCGACCCGATTGGGGTAGCGCAAGCGAATGCCAGCGCTGCGCATTTTCTCGTCGTCAAAAGCTGTGTCGCGCTCGACCGCCTCGATGCCGGGAATGGCGATGTTCTGGGTGAGCCATTCGTAATAGCCCCACCGGGATTCAACATGCGCGGGCTTGTCTTGGTTGCGCCCGACCTTGACCGCCAGATCACCAGGCGGCTCGATGCGGATATCAATATCTTCCGAAAAGCGGTGGATGATGCCAAAACCTTTCGAAA
>JAUYQT010000039.1 GCA_030697085.1 Azonexus sp.
CGGTGAGGTCTTGCCCCAGGCATCGGCCGCAGCGTGAGCAGCGTCAAGCGCCAACTCGACATCTTCAGCGCTGGAGCGAGCGGCCTTGGTGTAAGCCTTGCCAGAAATCGGAGTGATGACATCAAAATATTCACCCTTGACCGGGGCAACCCACTTGCCGCCGATGAAATTGTCGTATTGGGCCTTGAAAGCGATTTTTGCACCGGCGGCGCCGGGAGCTGCGTAGATCATATTTGTCTCCTGATTTATCAATTTAAATTGCGAACGGTTGATGAAAGGTTGGCAGGATGTATTTCTCTCGAAACACCTCCTGCTGTGATTCGTGAGTAATAGTTTGCATGCCGTGTGCCAGGCTCACCAATTACCCGGTCGACTGTAAAAAAGCTTAATTTTCATAGGCTTGGCGTGGTTGGGTGAGGTTCGCTGCAGTGTCGGGGAGGCAACGGCTTGATCAATGGCTCAACAGGTGTTCATGAATGGAGCAATTTGATCCAATAGTGATAATCAAGGCATCGATTCTTCGTTTGAGAAGCCCGGGCTTTCGCGCTGTAGCTCTCTCGCTCAACCGCAGAAGGCAGTGCAGTTTGAGGTAAGCCAAACTCCCGCCCGGCAGGGAAACCTGCCGGGCCTTCTTGTTTCTGGATGAAAAAAAACCGGCCGAAAAGGCCGGTTTTGTCGATTGTTAGACTATAACCAGCAACTGCTGGCGCTGCGGTCAACCTGAAATTTGGCTCAATTTTTAAATGGCCAAATTGCCAACCCGTAGTCTGTTGCGATCAGTCGAGGTAGTAACCAACTCCGAGCAGGCTGTTATCGACCCGCTGAATGAAGGTGCGTTTCCGCTCGACGGCATTGGTGACTGGATTGCGCCAGACGTAGTCGACGACGCCTGTGCCCTTGCTTCTGGCCTGGTCGATCATTTCCTGGATTAGTGCGCGACCTTCGACATCGTGGAGATTTAGTGCGTCGGTGCCGGTCCAGGCTGGGTTAACGCCATGCGCCTCAAACTTTCCGCTGTCGAGATTGACCGCAAAGACGTAGAGGTCGTCGCGTACGAAGGCCCCCCGGGTATCGTTGAAAGCCGTGGTGGCACTGCTCAAGCCGTTCTTGATGGCGAAGGCGACGGCGTTGCCGAGCAGCTTTTGGGCGTCGATCGCCGTGGCGTGTGGCGAGTAGTAGCCAACGCCGAGAATGTAGTCGCCTTGACGGTGCAGCCAGGCATTCTTGGGCTCGACATGGTTGGTCTTGCGGTTGAGCCAGACGTAGCGGATACGTGCCTCGGTTTGTTTGTCGGTAACGGCAATCATGTGACGGAAGAGTGGCGTGCCGGCGGCATCGACGCTGTCGAGCACGTTCAAGCCGACCAGCGTGTCGGGTGCAGCGCCGTTGGCGAGATAGGTCCCCTTGCGGTCGATCACGTAAACATAGAGGTCTTTTTTGACGAAAGGCCCCTTGCGGTCGCTGAAGGTGGCCCAGGATTTCTCGGGGCCATTGGCTTGCAGATGCTTCACGGCCTGATCGAACAGGGCGCGGGCTTCGCGCGGGGTGGCGCGTTCACCGGCCAGGGCTGCACTGCAGCAGACGGCCAGCAGGAGACCGACCAGGTGCGCGGCCAGTCGGGCTGCGAGGGAGGGATTATTCATATTCGGATACTCCAGAAGGTTGGGCCGGTCAGCCGGCATTGCGGCCACCGCATTGTCGTTAAATTATTTGAGTGACAGGATCCATGAAACCAGCTGGCGGGTATCGGCCGGGTTGATGGCGACCGCGTTGGGCGGCATGGCGATGCCTGAAACGCGGTTCTTCCAGTGGCTGGAGTAGGGGTTGGAGCCTTCCTGGACCACGCGGCTGAGGAATTCGGTGGCGCCCGGCTTGCCGCGATACTGGGCGGCCACATCAATCCAGGCGGGGCCGATCGGCTTCAGGCCGTCGGGGCCGGGCTTGTCCTTTTCGATGCCGTGGCAGGTCATGCAGCCGCTATTGGTGGCCAGTTTTTTCATCTCCGTGTCGAGCGTGGCGTCGGCGAAGGCGGCGGGTGTGATCAGGCTGCAGGCGAGCAGGGCGGCCAGTGTTTGGTGACGGAACATTTCTCTACTCCGGTTTTTTGATTGTTGATTGTTGAAGGTGGCGGGGTTTAGGCATTAATGGTTCTACTCATGTCCACCAAACCATGCCGTGCGGCGAGGTGGAGGAGTTTGAAGTCGTTGTCGGCATTGAGTTTTTGCCGGATCAGGGTGAGGTAATTGAGGACGGTCTTCGGGCTGAGGTGCATCGAACTGGCAATGCAGTTGGCCGATTCACCGTGGGCCAGCATGCGCAGCACTTCAAATTCGCGTGGGGTGAGGTGGGCCAGCGCGCCGTCGCCATCAATCGCCTCTTCGGCCAGCACTTGGGCGATTTCCGGGGAGAAGACGCGTTTGCCGCTGGCAATGCGGCGGATGCCGTCGATCACGTCGCCTGGTTCGCAATATTTGGTCAGGTAGCCCATCGCGCCGCTTTTCAGGGCCTGGGTGATGTGGCCGGCGCCTTCGTGCATGGAGAGCACGAGCACTTTCAGGCTCGGCTGGCGGGCCAGCATGCCGCGGATGGCTTCGATGCCGCTGCTGCCGCGCAGGCTGAGGTCGACCAGAGCGACGTCAGCCGTGGTGCGTAATGCCAGCACGTTAGCCTCGTCGGCACTGGCCGCTTCGCCAACCACCTGCAGGCCGGGTTCGGCATCGAGCAGACGCCGGTAGCCGGTGCGGACGATGGCGTGGTCGTCGACCAGAATGATGCGAATCATGATTGCTCCTCCTGTTGTTGTTCTCTTGTTAGCGGCAGACGGGCTTGAAGATGCAGTCCTCCTGTCGGCATTTCACTTTCAATCGTCAAGCTGCCACCGGCCATGTCCAGCCTTTCTTCCATGCCGAGCAGCCCACCCCGGCGAGCCGGGCCGGCATCGGGCAGGCCCTTGCCATCGTCTTCGACGCTTAACGTCAACTCGCCAGTGGCCAGCTTGATGCCAATGCGGCAGTGTCGGGCGCCGCTGTGGCGAACCACATTGGTTAATGCTTCCTGCACGACGCGGTACAGCACCAGCGCCGCCGTTTCGCTGAGTTCCGGCAGTTGCGTCGGTATCTCGAGTCGGAAATCGATGCCCGATTCGCGTTGTTGCCAACTTGCTACCAGTTCCCGCAGGGCGCTGGCCAGGCCCAGCGCATCCAGACCGTGCGGCCGCAGGCGCTTGAGCATGGCGCGTAATTGCTCACCGCTGGTCCGCACGTCACGTCGCAGGTCTTCGGCGCATTCGGTGACGCGCTGTGCATCAAGGCGCGTTGCGTTGCGTTTGAGAAAGGCGGCGGTGACGCCAATGGCGGTTAGCGTTTGCCCCATCTCATCATGCAATTCCCTTGCCAGCGTCCGGCGCTCTTCTTCCTGCACGCTGATCAGTTGGCGGGCGAGCTGCTGCTGGGCGGCGCGCGAGGTGCTCAGCGCGGCGGCTAGTGCGTCAATGGCGCTGGCGACGCGGCGGAACTCGCGCAGCGCGAAGGCGGGCAGGGCGGCATCGGTTTCGCCAGCGGCCAGGCGCTGCAGACCGGCTTCCAGTTCGCGCACCGGGGACAGCGCCCGGTCGGCTGCCCACCAGGCGACCAGCAGAGTTGCTCCAAAAAAGAGCAACAGGGTGATACAAAGTCGAACAGTGTCGCCCAGGCGCTCGTCGATTTCTGATCGTGGATTGGGCGCGATATAGAACATATGCTCGCCAAGCCGCAGCGTTTGGGGCGCTTCCGTGCTCGGGGCGATGCCGAGTAGCCTGGCCAGTGGGCCAGCGTCGGCGGGCGTCGGCGGGGTGTCGAAGCTGATCGTCAGGTGGCGAAGCCCGGCGTTCGCCAGTTTCGCTTTCAGTTCTTCGGGTTGGGTCAGCGGTGCCTGCGCAGCGTCGAGTAGCACGCCGACCAGTCTTTCCGAAGCGCCGATTTCAGCCTGGATGTCGCCGCGCAGCGAATTCAGGTTGATCAGGATGGCCATTACCAGCAAGCCGCCGAGCAGCGCACCGAGATAAACCACCAATCGTCTTCTGAGATCCATGTCCAGCCTTCGCTTTCCGTATAGCTCAGGGGGTCAGCAGGATTCATACCGGCCAGCCGTGGGCTCAGGAATATTTCCCGGTTTGGTGGTGGCTTTGTCCCGAGACATGGCGTGATGTCGCTTCCTATACTCGGCTCGTCTGTCGATCAGGACAGGCCGCCCCGGCCCCTCGGGAAAGCAAAGACACACTTCAGGAGACGAAAGAAAACATGGAAACCATTCGCTTCAATTCTCGCCAGACCTTCTTCGCCGCACTGCTTGCGGCCACTTTCTGTACGCCGGCCGTGGCCAGTAAAACAGTGAGCTGGGAGGATATTCTGAACGATGACAAGACCACGGGCGACGTGCTGTCCTATGGTCTTGGCCTCAAGGCGCAGCGCCACAGCACATTGGCTACGGTCAACACGAAAAACGTTGAAAATTTGGTGCCGGCCTGGAGCTTCTCGTTCGGCGGTGAAAAGCAGCGTGGTCAGGAAGGGCAGGTGCTGGTGCATGATGGCGTGATTTACGCGACCAGTTCCTATTCGCGCATTTTTGCGATCGAAGCGAAAACCGGCAAGCGCCTCTGGGAATATGCTGCTCGCCTGCCGGACGATATTCGTCCCTGTTGCGACGTGGTTAACCGCGGTCCGGCCATCTATGGCGACAAGATATTCTTCGGTACTCTGGATGCGGGCATCACAGCGCTCAACAAGGACACCGGCAAGGTGGTCTGGACAAAGAAATTTGGCGACCACAAGGTTGGCTATACGATGACTGGCGCGCCGTTCATCGTCAAGGATCAGAAAACCGGCAAAGTCCTGCTGGTGCATGGTTCCTCGGGGGATGAATTCGGCGTCGTCGGCTACTTGTTCGCTCGCGACCCGGATACCGGCGAGGAAGTCTGGGCTCGCCCGATGGTCGAAGGCCACATGGGTCGCCTGAATGGCAAGGAAAGCACGCCGACGGGTAACAAGGAAGCCCCGTCCTGGCCGCGTGACAAGGATGGCAAACTGGTCGATGCCTGGAACCACGGCGGCGGTGCCCCGTGGCAGACGGCCAGCTTTGACGTCGAGAAGAACATGGTGGTGATCGGTACCGGCAACCCGGCGCCGTGGAATACCTGGCACCGCACCAAGGAAGGTGACGACCCGCGCAACTGGGACAGCCTGTTCACCTCTGGTCAAGCCTACGTCGATACCACCACCGGCGAGCTGAAGGGCTTCTTCCAGCACACCCCGAACGATGCCTGGGACTTCTCCGGCAACAACTCCGTGGTGCTCTTCGAGTACAAGGATCCGAAGACCGGCAAGCAGGTCAAGGCTTCGGCCCACGCCGACCGTAACGGTTTCTTCTTCGTCACCGACCGTGAAAAACTGGCGACCGGCGCGGGTTACCCGAACAAGCCGACTTCGTTGATCGGCGCCTGGCCGTTCGTTGAAGGTATCACCTGGGCTTCCGGCTTTGACCTGAAGACCGGCAAGCCGATCGAGAAGGGCAATCGGCCACCGGCACCCAAGGAGGGCGCCGACAAGGGTGAATCGGTCTTCGTTTCGCCGCCTTTCCTTGGTGGCACCAACTGGATGCCGATGTCGTTCAGCCCGGATACCGGTCTCTTCTACATCCCCGCCAACCATTGGGCGATGGACTACTGGACCGAAAAGCTGACCTACAAAGCCGGCTCTGCCTACCTTGGCCAGGGCTTCCGGATCAAGAAACTCTACGACGACCATGTCGGCACGCTGCGCGCCATTGATCCGAAGACGGGCAAGATAGCCTGGGAACACAAAGAGAAATTTCCGCTCTGGGCCGGTACGCTGACCACTGCCGGCGGCCTGGTGTTTACCGGTACGTCTGACGGCTACGTCAAGGCTTTCGATGCCAAGAACGGCAAGGAGCTGTGGAAATTCCAGACCGGCTCTGGCGTAGTTTCTGTACCGGTCACTTGGGAACAGGACGGTGAGCAGTATGTCGGTATCCAGTCCGGTTATGGCGGCGCGGTGCCGTTGTGGGGCGGCGATCTGGCCGACCTGACCAAGCAGGTGACTCAAGGTGGCTCGATGTGGGTCTTCAAGCTGCCGAAGATGGCAAAGCAATAAGTCGGGAGCCTGAAAAGCGCAGTTAGCCCCATTAACGCAAGGCGCGGAGGCGGTAGAAACAACGCAGAGAGGATCAAAAACGGAATCACCCGATCGGGTGAGCCGGCAATGACCGGGTTTCTTCTGCAAAACGCTGCTCCTCCGCGCCTCTGGGTTGAAAACTCCAGTCTGCAACCGATGTTTCCAGGTTTATGAAAGCAATGGATGACACGCCGATATTTCATTTTTAGCCTTTTTTTGCTGTCGACCGCAGCACTCGCGGCGGCGCCGGAAAATATCGAGCCGCTGGTCATTAACGGTTGCGGCATCTGGCCGCACACCCGTTGCCCGGGGGCCGACTTGCGCCATGCCAATTTGGCGGGCAAGAACCTGGCGGGCGCTGATTTGAGCGGCGCCCAGCTAGCCCGGGTTGATCTGCGTGGGGCCAATCTGGCCGGGGCGACACTTGATGGTGCTGATTTGACCGGGGCCAAAATGAACAAGGTCAGCGCACCGACAGCGACCTTTCGCGGGGCAAAATTGATCGGTGCCGATCTTGAGTTCGCCCGCCTGTTTCGTGCCGATTTCAGCCATGCCGATCTGACGGCAGCCAATCTGGAGGCGGCCAAGGTGAATTTCGCCTGGTTTGTCGGGGCGCGGCTGAACAATGCCAATCTTCAGGAAAGCAAATTTTTTACGGCTAATTTTCGCCAGGCTGATCTTTCCGGCACCTACCGGCGTTTTGCCGTTTTTCAGGACGCTGATTTCGAGGGCTGCACCCAATGTCCGACCGACTGGTAATCATTTTATTGATCCTTGCCGCCATCGGCTTGCCGACGCGGGTTGCGGCCAACGAAGTAGCCATCGCGCCAGCGATTGAGCCGACTGGCTTGCCGCCCCTTGGCGCTGTCTGGCGTGAAGCCAATCCCTATCGCGGCAATCCGCTCGCCATCGAGATCGGCCATACGGCCTTTAATCAGGCCTGCGCCCGTTGTCATGGTGCCGATGCCAGTACCCATGCCGCCCCGGCGCCGGATCTGCGCAATCTCAATCGCTATTGTCGACGGATCGCCGCCCCTGAGCTGAACGCCGCCTGCATGCGTGACAATGATGCCTATTTTGCCAAGACGGTACGCCAGGGCAAGGTCATCGTCGGCGTGACTCACATGCCACCTTGGGAAGGCGTGCTCAAGCAGGAACTGGCCTGGGCGATTCTCAGTTTTATTGAGTCGCGGGTTGGCGGCAAGTAGTAATGAGCGATGTCATGTGGTCAAAAAGCAATGACAGGCCCTGCGGTCAACCCGGAAAAAGCATGAAAAAACGGCGCGCCAGCCAAAGCCGTCGCGCCGTTTCGGTCAGGCGCCGAAGCGCCCGAAAAGACATCAAATTAGTTCTTGTGCAGCTTGAAAACCCACACCGAACCGCCTTGCTCAAGGAAGTTCACGCGCTTGGCGACATCGCCGCCCCACAGCGGCACGGCGCCGCCCCAGCCGGTGGTGACCGCAATCATCTGCTCGCCATCCTGTTCCCAGGTGACCGGCGGTGCGACGATACCGGTGCCGACGTTGAAGGACCAGAGCTCCTTGCCCGTCTTGTCATCCAGCGCCTTCAGGTAGCCTTCCGGGGTGCCGTAAAACACCAGGCCGCCAGCGGTGGTCAGCACGCCACCCCAAAGCGGGGCGTAGTTTTTGACTTCCCAGACCATCTTGCCAGTCTGCGGGTCCATGGCACGCAGGGAGCCAATGTAGTCGTCGTTCAATGCCTTGATGGTGAAGCCAGCGCCCAGGTAAGCCGCGCCTTTCTTGTAAGAAACCGGCTCGTTCCAGATATCCATCGACCACTCGTTGGCCGGCACATAGAAGAGGCCGGTTTGCGGGCTGTAGGCCATTTGTTGCTGGTTTTTGCCGCCGAGGAAGGACGGGGCGGAGAAGACGACTTTGCCCTTCTTGCCATCAGCCTCGTCGGCCGGATTGCCCGGACGGCCTGCTTCGATGAAGTTCGGACGACCGGTTTCGAGATTGATGCTCGACGCCCAGGTGATCTTGTTCACGAACGGGAAGGC
>JAUYQT010000117.1 GCA_030697085.1 Azonexus sp.
TACAAGGACGGCAAGTACCATCTGGCCGGCGAAGGTCTGCAATTGACCTCGGCTCAATTTACCGATTATCTGGCCAACCTCGCTGACCAGTTCCCGATCGTTTCGATCGAAGACGGTATGGCCGAAAGCGACTGGGATGGCTGGAAACTGCTCACCGATCGCCTGGGCAAGACGGTGCAGATCGTCGGTGATGATATTTTCGTCACCAATACCAAGATCTTCAAGGAAGGTATCAAGCAGGGCATCGGCAATTCCATCCTGATCAAGATCAACCAGATCGGCACCTTGTCCGAAACTTTTGCTGCCGTTGAAATGGCCAAACGTGCTGGCTATACCGCTGTGATCTCGCATCGTTCCGGTGAAACCGAAGACAGCACCATTGCCGATATTGCAGTGGGTTTGAACGCCGGCCAGATCAAGACCGGTTCGCTCTCCCGCTCTGACCGTATCGCCAAGTACAACCAGCTACTGCGGATCGAAGAAGATCTCGGCGATACCGCTTCCTACCCCGGTCGTGAAACTTTCTACAACCTGCGCTAACGTTTTATGCGCTGGCTGACGGTCGGCCTTCTCGTAGCCATCAGCCTGCTCCAATACCCCCTTTGGGTGGGCAAGGGGGGCTGGCTGAAGGTTTGGGAGTACGACCGTCAATTGCAGCAACAAAAGGAAGTGACCAAAAATCTTGAAATCAGAAACGCCGGCCTCGATGCTGAGGTCCGCGATTTGAAGCAAGGTTACGAAGCGATTGAGGAGCGTGCCCGCTTTGAGTTGGGTATGGTCAGGCAGGACGAGAGTTTCGTCCAAATTCCAGAAAAAATTCCGGGAAAATAAGCAAAATAAAGGCGTCGACCGCAGTAGTCATCCCCTTGAGCCTCCGCTAGAATCGTTCTCAGCAGTCCCCCACGTAGAGCGCTTAAGGAGAACAGCATGCGGCTCAAAGTTGGCGAGAATGCCCCGACGTTTTCGTTGCCGGATGCCGATATGGAGACTATCGATCTGGCCAACTGTCTGGGCAAGAAGCGGATCGTCCTGTTCTTTTACGCTAGAGACGGGACACCCTGTTGCACGAAGGAAGCGACTGATTTTTCGGACCACGAAGGGACGTTTAACAAATACGATTGTCTGCTGTTCGGTATCAGCCGTGATGACTGCATGAAACACGCCGAATTTCGGGACAAGGAAGGTATCGGTCTGACGCTGCTATCGGATGCCGATGGCAAGGTTTGCAAGCAGTACGGTGTTTGGCAGCCGAAAGAAGTGGATGGCTACAAAAAATTCGGCATTGTCCGATCCAGTTTTATCATCGATCGCAGCGGTATCATTCGCCATGCGCTCTACAACGTTAATTACAAGGGCCACGCACTGGATGTGCTTCGCCTCGTCAAGGAATTGAATTCATGAATATGCTGGTTGCCAGAAATACCGTTGTTACCCTCGATTACCATGTGACCGATCCGGATGGTGAGGTGGTTGATGAAGGTCGTGAGCCGCTCATTTATTTGCATGGCGGTTACGACGACATTTTTCCGAAAATTGAAGAAGCTGTTCAAGGCAAGGCGATCGGTGAGTCGGTCAATGTCAAACTGCAGCCGGATGAAGCTTTTGGCGATTACGATGCTGAAATGGTGCAGATCGAGCCACGCAAGGATTTCCCTAAAGAACTGCAGGTCGGTATGCAGTTTGAAGGGGGGCCTGAAGAGGGCGACGATGAAGACTTCGTGATCTATCGGGTTACCGATATTGCCGACGACAAAGTCGTGCTTGATGGTAATCACCCACTGGCCGGCATGGCTCTGGTGTTCACCTGCACGGTGACGGCGGTACGCCCGGCCAGTGCTG
>JAUYQT010000145.1 GCA_030697085.1 Azonexus sp.
GTTCGAAAAAACAGGGCAGGCACAATTGGCCTGATAGGGTCAGGTCTTGCAATCACACACCATTGGGAACAATGTATTAATGCAAGACCTGAACCCATATCACACCCTTTGTTCTGACCGCGAAAAAAGGGGCCTGGCTCAATTAGCCCTTCTTTTATTCCTTGAATCGGGATGCAACAGCAGCAGGCTCACCCCCCGCTGGCGATCGCTCCCGAACAGCACTCCATTCGCATGGTCGTAGCTTTTATTGCTACAAACGCAGCCCTATTGGCTACATGATGCAAATTTCAGGTTGTTACGGTCGACATGAAATTTTGGCTGTTTTTTCCGGTCGACCGTAGAAGGAGAAAAATGGGCTCGATTTGTGAACTGCTTTCCATCGAATTAAAGGGCCCAATTGACAACCTTGACACCAATCCAGCAGCGCCTACCTCTGCTCTCATTTTCGGCTTGGAAGAGCTTGGACGGATGCCTGACTTTTCACTCGCCGCGCGCCGCCCGTGTAGGGACAGTGATAACTGGCGCGAGTAATATGTTCGGCTCTACCGTGCGATAACGAAAAACATGCCCCAGCCTCTTTTCTCCCGAACGCCCTCATTGGCCGATAGCGATATTGCCGAATGCCGCGACCGCATCCTGGCGCATTTTCACCAGACATTTGACCGCTACGAGCAGCTCTTCGAGACGCTGGCCAGCGCTGAGGCCTACTACGAAAAGCCAATTGCGCTGCGCCATCCGCTGATTTTCTATTTCGGCCACACCGCCACTTTTTTCATCAACAAGCTGCTGCTGGTCGGGCTGATCACGGAGCGGATCAACCCTCGTTTTGAGTCGATGTTCGCGATCGGTGTCGATGAAATGAGTTGGGACGATCTCAACGAAGCGCATTACGACTGGCCGACGGTGGCCGAAGTCAAAGACTATCGGAATCAGGTGCGGGCTGCGGTCGACCGAATAATTCGCTCCAAAACGCTCACCCTGCCGATCAACTGGGAGAACCCGTGGTGGGCGATTTTGATGGGCATCGAACACGAACGCATCCATCTCGAAACCTCGTCAGTGCTCATCCGCCAGCACCGGATCGATTACGTTCTGCCGCACCCGGCGTGGGAACCTTGTCGCCAGAGCGGCGCGGCGCCGGAAAACGCGTTAGTCAATATTCCGGCTGGCGACATCCGGCTCGGCAAAGCACTTTCCGACGCCCACTACGGCTGGGACAACGAATATGGTCAGCATCAGGCGGCCATCGCCGCCTTCAAAGCCAGCCGTTATCTTGTTTCCAATGGCGAATTTCTTGCCTTCGTTGCGGCCGGCGGTTATCAAGACGACCGCCTGTGGCAAGCCGAAGGCCTGGCCTGGAAAAACTTTGCCCAAGCCGCTCACCCAACTTTCTGGATCGCTGATGGCAATAACTGGCAACTCCGGCTGATGACGGAAATCGTCGCCATGCCCTGGGACTGGCCGGTCGAAACCAATTACCACGAAGCCAAAGCCTTCTGCACCTGGAAGGCATGCACCACTGGCGAAGCGGTCCGCTTGCCGAGCGAAGACGAATGGGCGCGCCTGCTCGCCACCGCCGGCCTTGAGGAAATCAGCGCCGACGCCCCCGCCGCCGCCAACCTTCACCTCGACCACTGGGCCTCGTCGTGCCCGGTCAATACTTTCGCGCACGGGCCGCTGTTCGATGTCGTCGGCAATGTCTGGCAATGGACTGAAACGCCGATCTATCCCTTTGACGGCTTTGCCGTGCACCCGATTTACGACGACTTCACGACCCCGACTTTCGACGGACAACACTATTTATTCAAGGGCGGCTCGTGGATTTCCTGCGGCAACGAAGCCCGGCACTCAGCGCGCTACGCCTTCCGCCGCCACTTCTTCCAGCACGCCGGCTTCCGCTATGTCGTCGGCCCACCATTGGCGGCGCAAGCATCCTCCAATTACGAGACGGATCGCCTGCTCTCCGAATATGCCGAATTTCACTACGGCGATGAATACTTTGGCGTCCCCAACTTCCCTCGCGCCCTGGCCGAACTGGCAATCAACGCGATGGGTGAGCGCCCGGCCCACAGCGCACTCGACCTCGGCTGCGCCACCGGCCGTGCCACTTTCGAGTTGGCCCGCCATTTCGACAAAGTCACCGGCCTCGACTTCTCGGCCCGCTTCATCGGCCTCGGCAGCCAGTTAGCCGCACAGGGTACGCTGCGCTACACGCTGACTGACGAGGGCGAACTCGTGTCATATCGCGAGCGGCGCCTCGCCGATCTCGAGCTAGCCGCCGTCAGCCACAAAGTTGAATTCATTCAAGGCGACGCCTGTAACCTGAAACCGCTCCACACCGGCTACGACCTGATCCTCGCCGCCAACCTGATCGACCGCCTGCACAGCCCGCGCCAGCTGCTGAAAAACATCCACACCCGCCTCAACCTCGGTGGCCTGCTGATCATCACCTCGCCCTACACCTGGCTGACTGAGCACACGGCACGGGAAGAATGGATCGGCGGCTTCAAGAGAGATGGCGAAAATTTCACCACGCTGGATGGGCTGAAGGAAATTCTCGGCCAACACTTCCGCCTACTCGGCGAGCCGCACTCAGTCCCATTTGTCATCCGCGAAACCTGCCGAAAATTCCAGCACAGCCTGTCGGAAGTGAGCATTTGGCAGCGGCAATAGACCGCCAAAATGGCACAGCGAGACATTTTGGATAGATCCAACTGGTCCACGGTGCAAACGTGAAGCAGATGGGTAAGGAACTGATTGACCTGAAAGATGCTGACGGCAAAGCCTTCGTTCAAGAGCGCGAACAGGCGCGCGGCGTTTGCGCTACAGCAGAAGCTCTGCGCTCGATGATGCGCCGATTCCAGGTCTGACCCAGTGCTTGGCGAAGCTTAAGGCTTGATGGCTTGAATTGGCGACGAGCGACTCAGCGGACGCTCCGCTAGCCAAGGTAGCGCCAAGCGTTCACCCAAAATGAGGCCGCCATAGAACCTCAGGCCTCAGGCTTGAATCAGTTCGGCACCTTGCGGAGAAAGCGGGAATTTACAACTCCCGCCCACCCTGCAGCTTGCGATAGAGCGTTCGCTGACTAACGCCGAGTTGGTTGGCGAGCTGGGTCAGATCGCTCCCCAGTCGATTTCTAGCCCAATCGAGATAACGCTTCTCCAGTGTCGCCAGATCGACCACTTCGGCCAACTGAAAATGATCGTTGTCGCCGACTTGAATGGGCAGAAGATCATCGGCCATTTCGGTCAGGTTTTGCAGGTTGACCGTATCGCCATCGGCGAGCAGCGTGGCGCGTTCGATCAGGTTGCGTAGTTCACGGATGTTGCCGCTATAACGCCGACTGGAAAGCCAGTTGAGCGCGGCCGACGAAAATTGGCGGCGGCTTTTGCGGTCAACCCGCTCCAGCAACGAAATCGCCAGCAGTGGAATATCCTCGGCCCGCTCATGCAGCGCGGGCGTGTGAATCGGGAAAGTATTAATACGGAAATAGAGGTCACGACGGAAGGTTTCGGCCTGCACCATGGCGCGTAGATCACGGTGCGTGGCGCAGATCAGGCGGAAATCAACCGGCAGCCAATCGAGGCCGCCAACCCGGCGATAGGTGCCGGTTTCCAGCAGACGCAGCAACTTCACCTGCAACGTCAGCGGCAGCTCACCGATCTCATCGAGAAACAAGGTGCCGCCACTGGCCGCTTCAACCAGCCCCTGCTTGCGCTGAATGGCGCCGGTAAAAGCACCTTTTTCATAACCGAACAGCTCACTTTCAAACAGCGTTTCGGTCATTCCTGCACAGTCGACCGCGACAAACGGTCCCGCCTCGCGAGCGCTGGCTTCGTGGATGGCGTGGGCCACAAGCTCTTTGCCCGTGCCGGTTTCACCCAACAACAGTACGGCGGCACTGGAGTCGGCAACACGCAACACCTTTTCCAGCATGCCGACAAAGGCCGGCGAGCGCCCGACCAAACCTTGCGTCGCGGGGCGACTGCTCGCCTGGCGCACAACGCGCATGGTTTCGACAAAATAGACGATCTGCCCTTGATCATCGCGAATTGGCGTCGTCTCAACATCAACATGCTCCTCACCTCGCGGCGTGTGATGCAGGTGAAGAACACGCTGCGGCGTGCCAACTTCCAGGCTTTGCTTAAGCGGGCAAGACTCACCCGCCTGATCGCAGGGCACGTCAAAATGGTGTGAAACCTCGTAGCACATGCGCCCGGCAATCGGCTGGCCGGCGGCGAATTCCCGAAGGTAGGCGGCGTTGGCGGCCACAATGCGGTAATCCGCATTCATCACGATGCGCGGCTCGGGCAAGCCATCAAGAAGGGAAAGCAGTTCACTGAGAAAATGCGCCGTCATGCCATCACCGTCGTTTTTGCCAAAATTGGTTGTCAATATTGACACACGATCCACCAAGGACTAATTACTATTAACTAAGCCTTTGATTCTTATATGTCAGAAAAAGTGATTTTGCCAGGCACACATCTTGATACTAAAGACATTGCGAATCGGCAAACCAACCCACCGACAAGGACAGTTTTCTTCCCAAAAGGAATGAGACATAGACAAATGCCGACATGAAGGTATTCTTTTTTTACCCCCTACAGGACAAATCAACCGAACAAATGAGCGAACAAAAATCGAATCCGCAGCAGGAAGTCGCCACCGCCCCAGTCGCCCTCTTCGAAAAGCACAAAAAAATCTACGCCAAAGGCGTGCGCGGTCTTTTCGACAATTGGCGCATCGGCATGGTTTTCTTCACTCAACTCCTGTTTTATGGCGGCCTTTGGTTGGAGTGGAACGGTCGACAGGCCATTTTGCTGCATATGGTCGAACGCAAATTCTATATTTTCGGCCTGGTTTTCTGGCCGCAGGATGTTATCTACCTGGCAGCCCTGCTGATTGTTTCGGCTTACGCATTATTTCTCGTCACGGCGATTGCCGGACGGATGTTTTGCGGCTACGCCTGCCCGCAAACGGTCT
>JAUYQT010000183.1 GCA_030697085.1 Azonexus sp.
AGTTATCGGGCGGCAGCCAGTTGTCGTCCGGCCCGACAAAACTGTCGAAAAAGGCCCAGGTTCGGCGCGACACGCCGTGCAGGAAGGCGCGCTGTTCAATGCTCAGGCGGGCTTCGCGCCGGGTAAGTGGACGACTGACCCACCAGGCCAGCGCGGGCGAGACGAACCAGAGCAGCAGAATCGGCCCGGCCACGGCTAAAACTTCGGGGGCCGTGCCGATCAGGTAGCTGGCGACACCGGCAGCCATGACCGGGCCGACCCACATCGTCCGGAAAGTTGCGCCCAAGGTGTTTCGATCACGCCGCGACAACTCACGATCCGCCTCGTTCGACGGATTCCATTCGAGCAAATGCCGGCGCGAGATCAGGATGCGCCAGACGGTACGGCCGATGGCATCAAGACTGAAAAAAGCCTCATAGGGCAGACAGGCCAGTTCAAAGAGCACCTGCTTGCCATGGCGCAAAAGCGAACTGGCGACGGCGGCGAAGTGCTGGCGCAACAACACTTCGTCCGGCTTGCAGAAAATATCGAGCAGCGCGGCAAACAGCGGCGGAATCACCAGAATGCCGAGCACTGCTGCGGTCAACCCCCAAAATGCCGGGAAAATGCTCCAGCCCAGGACCAGCAGCAGGACGAGCGCCGCCGGGACCAGGCTGCGCCGCAGATTATCGATCAGCTTCCATTGCGCCAGTTTCGACAGCGGATTGCCCTGCCGTTCCCCCGCCACCTCGGCGCAATTGCAAGGAACGCGCCGCCGTAGCCAGCCGGTCAGTTGCCAATCACCGCGAATCCAGCGATGACGCCGGCTGACATCGGCACTGTAGCGCGCCGGATAATCCTCGTATAACTGGACATCGCTCAGTAGCCCGGCCCGGGCGTAACAGCCCTCGATCAGATCGTGGCTGAGTATGCGATTTTCGGGAAAGCGTCCACTCAATGCCTGCTCGAAAGCATCGATGTCGTAAATCCCCTTGCCAATGAACGAGCCTTCGCCGAAAACGTCCTGATAGACATCGGAGACCGTCCGCGTATACGGATCGATGCCCGGCTCGCCCCCGTAAAGGCGGGCAAAGTGCGAACGATTGGTCCCCGGCAGGCTGACCGCCACCCGCGGTTGCAGGATGCCGTAACCCTCGGTGACCCGTTGCTTGACCGGATCAAACTGCGGGCGATTCAGCGGGTGGGCCATGGTGCCGACAAACTGCCGTGCCGTATCGCGCGGCAACTGGGTATCGGTATCCAGCGTGATGACATATTTGACCTCGGCCAGCGCCGTCGTGTCACCGACAATCAGGGAAAAGGCTTCTTTGCCGCCGCCGCGCAGCAACGCGTTGAGATCGGCCAGCTTGCCGCGCTTGCGCTCGTAACCCATCCACACTTTTTCCTGCGCATTCCAGCGCCGGGGGCGGTGGAAGAGGAAAAAAATGTCGCTTTTTTCCGGTTGACCGTACCCCGATGATGACGGGGCCTCGGGCTCAAGTGCTTCCGGCGTGCGACAGCCGTATTTCTCGTTCAACTCGGCGATTCGGATCTGCGCCAGCGCGAGCAGCGGCCCGTCTTCGGGCAGCGATTCCTGATTCGCATCGCGAAAATCAGTCAATAAGCCAAACGCCAGATTTGCATCGCGATTGGCCAAAAACCGGACTTCCAGCGCCTCGGCCAAATCCTCAATGCCGGCAGCGCTGCTCAGCATGGTCGGCACCACCACTAAAGCTCGTGCCGTGACCGGAATACCCCCGGAGAAATCCATGCGGGGCAACGGGTGAGTGTTTACCAGCAGCGTTGCCAGCCAGTTAACCAGCGCCACCGCCAGCTTGCTACTCGCCAGCAGTGCAAGAACAGTGAGCGGCACCCACGCCCAATCATCCATCTCAAAACGCTGAAACTGGATCA
>JAUYQT010000297.1 GCA_030697085.1 Azonexus sp.
GGGCCGCTGAATATCCGGAATATCGCCGTGATCAGACCGCGACTTTCGAATTGCTCCGCGGCTGGCACGAGAGTATCGGAGAAAGCCTGCTGCACATCCTCGGTTTGCCAGAGAACATCACCACAGCGGTCCGCGAGCATCATCAGTTAATCAATGTCGAAACACCCTGTACAGTTCGCGACGTGCTCTATTTTGCCAATTTGCTGGCCGACAGCGACCCGCAATTACTGGGTGGTGATAGCGATGCAGCTGAGATAGCCAGCCGCGCCGCCGACCGGGAACGTTATATCGACCTGGTCAAGGAAGCTGAAGACGACATCCGCGAGCTTCGCTCCGCACTTGGCGCCTGATCGCTTGGTGCTGTAGGCGGGAGCAAAATACCAAGGCGGTCAAGGCCAAGCAGAGTACAGCACTAACTGAAAGCCTATAGACTACGGGTTCATTACCGGATACTTATAGACAATGACCAAGCCGCCCGATAATCGCCAATTATTTCAGATCAAACTTGCCCTTTTCCTGCTCTGCCTATTGCCCTTTGGCCGCCTGATTTGGGGGGAATACCATGACAACTTCGGCGCCGACCCGGTAGCGTTTGTCCAGCGCTGGACGGGAATATGGACGTTCAATCTGCTACTGATCACGCTTTGCATCTCGCCCTTACGTGCCATGACACAACTGCACTGGTTACTCAGGCTGCGTCGCATGTTCGGACTATTCACATTTTTTTATGCGCTGCTGCATTTTCTGTCATTTGTCGGCTTCGACAACAGCTTTTCCATCAACGAGATAGCCAATGATATTTTCAAGCGGCCCTTTGTGATTGCCGGCTTTGCGGCCTTCCTATTGCTGATTCCGCTCGCCATCACCTCCAATCAATGGGCAATCCGTAAATTGGGTGGACGCAAATGGCAGGAACTGCACCGCAATATTTATCTGGCAAGCATTTTGGCGGCGATCCATTATTGGTGGCTAAGCAAAATAACGGCGCTCTATTGGCCGCTGGCCTATAGCGCTGTGCTAGGAATTTTGCTCGCTTGGCGAGTTCAGGAAAGGCGGCGCAAAGCTATGCCGGCGCCGCAAAATCAGGCCGCCAAACCACTCAAGTTTTTCAAACAGAAACCTGACTGATTATTTTTTGCCCGGTCGATCAAAACGGACAATGGCGCGACCATCTGCTGACTGCTTCGCCTCGACCTTCCATGCATGGCCATAAACAACTTCAAAGGTAGCCGGGAGTTTGCCATCGCGCCGCATTGCCTCGTAGGCAGCCCGAGCCGCGACGAATGAACCGCGCCCAGTGAGGCCGTGGCGCCGCGCTTTCATCGCACAGGAAGAGCCTGCGGCCCGCAATTCGGCAAACATCGCGTCGATATCATCGTAAGTCAGGGTAATGACTTCCATATCCATTACTGGATCGGCAAAGCCGCAGCCAACCAGCATGTCACCAAGATCGTGCATATCAATAAAGCGTTGAGTATGAGTGTAGCCATCCGTAAAGGCTGTACGCAGTTCCTTCAAGGAGTCGGGACCCAGCGTTGAAAACATCAGCAAACCGCCAACATCCAGCACGCGATGCGCTTCAGCCAGAGCCGGCAGCGGATCATCCAGCCAGTGAAGCAGCAAATTTGACCAAACTAACGCGGTCGACCGTGATTTCAGGGGTATTTTCGCAGCATCGGCGGCCAGGCGCAGCGGGCCGGACTGTTTGCCCAAACCAAGCCAGCGTTGCCAGCCGGGGCGCTGCCCCCCCTCGATGTCAAGCATGGCCGGTGAAACATCAAGGCCAATCAGCTGCGCCGCCGGATAGCGCGCCGAGAGTTCAGAAAAACTGGCACCTCGGCTGCAGCCGAGGTCGAGAATTCGTTGCGGCTCAATCTTGACGTAGTCAAGCCGCTCCAGCATCCGACGGTCAACTTCACGCGCGAAGAAATCCGCGTCGCCATAACTCGCCGCAACTTTTGAGAATCGCCGACCGACTTGCTGCCGGTCGACAAAACTCGTGCTCAAACTGCCTTGACGCCCAAACGGGCAAATAACTGGTCGTCACGGTCAACATCAGGATTACCAGTAGTTAGCAGACGATCGCCATAAAACATCGAATTGGCACCGGCCAGGAAGCACAGCGTCTGCAATTCGTCGCTCATCTCCTGACGGCCCGCCGACAGACGAACCCACGAAGACGGCATGGCAATGCGGGCAGCGGCAATGGTCCGGACAAATTCAAAGGGATCGAGGCGCTCATTATCAGCCATCGGCGTCCCCGGGATCGGCACCAGGTTATTGATCGGCACCGACTCCGGCGGCTTCGGCAGGTTGGCCAGTTGAACGATCAGCCCCGCCCGATTTTTCCGCGATTCGCCCATGCCTATAATGCCGCCGGAACAAACGTTAATGCCAGCTTCGCGCACCTGCTCAAGCGTATCCAGACGATCATCATGGGTATGCGTCTTGATCACCTGACCGTAGAACTCCTTGTCAGTATCAAGATTGTGGTTGTAATAATCGAGCCCGGCCTCCTTGAGCTTGCCAGCCTGACCTTCACCAAGCATGCCGAGCGTGACACAAGTCTGCATGCCGAGCGCCTTCACTTCACGCACCATGGCGAGCACGCTGTCCAGATCGCTGTCTTTCGGGCCTTTCCAGGCGGCGCCCATACAGAAGCGGGAAGCACCTTTTTCCTTGGCAACCTTGGCCGCAGCGACCACTTCATTAAGTGGCATCAGGCGTTCGCGTTGGGTATCGGTGTCGTAACGGGCCGATTGCGAGCAATAACTACAATCCTCGGAGCAACCGCCGGTCTTGACCGAAAGCAGCGTCGAGCGTTGAATGGCGTTCGGATCAAAATTCGCGCGATGTACCCCCTGGGCGCGCCAGATCAAATCCATCAAGGGCAACTCGTAGAGGTCGAGAATCTCAGCAACCGTCCAGCGCGGCGCTGGGGTGGATTGAGGAACGGCGGAAACGGCGGCGAGTGAGCTAGCTTGCATGAGTGGCCTTGCTTGAAAAATACGATAATGATCAGATACGTAGCGCATCGGTAATTATGAATTATCGAGCACGTCCAGAGCGGTGTCAATTTTAACCCAGGCCTCGATGCAAGCCCTAAAACAACTCACCCGCTGCTGCTCCAACCTGCTCCCGGAAAGCTGCCTGCTCTGCAGCAGCGATAGCGGCGACGGCCTGCTTTGCGCCGACTGCAACGCCGACCTGCCTGGCCTGGCCACCACCCATTGTCCACAATGCAGCGTCGAGACGACCTATGGCGAACGCTGTGGCGCCTGCCTGAAAGAGACGCCCTATTTCAATCGAACAATAGCCGCTTTTCGCTATGACTTTCCCGTTGACCGCATCATTCACGCCCTTAAATACGGCCATCAACTCGCGGTTGCCGACTGGCTGGGAAAGCAACTGGCCAGCCACCTGGAAGCCGACAATCAGCTCATCATTCCGCTGCCCCTGCACCCGGATCGGTTACGCGAACGCGGCTTCAATCAGTCGGCAGAAATTGCCCGAGTCATTGGAAATCAACTCAATTTGACGGTTGACCGTGACAATGTCTTGCGTAGCCGGCCGACCCAGCGTCAAGCCGATTTACCCCTCAAGGAGCGCCACAAAAATGTCCGCGGCGCCTTTGAGTGCCGGGCTGACCTGAGTGGGCAAAAAATCCTGCTCATCGATGACGTAATGACCACCGGTGCTACGGTGAATGAATGCGCCCGCGTACTCAAACTACATCGCGCCAGCGAAATCACGATCGTCGTAGCGGCCCGCGCCCTAAAGCACTAAGCGCCCGATTCGTGCTCTAATCCGCCACCTTCAACGTCCCAAGCAAATCAACGTGCTCGCTGTTGTCTTATACCAACCCGAAATACCGCCTAATACCGGCAACATCATTCGCCTTTGCGCCAACACCGGGGCCGAACTACATTTGGTTGAACCGCTTGGTTTTGACATCACCGACAAAGGGTTGCGCCGCGCCGGACTGGATTATCACGAATACGCTCGCGTTGTCCGCTACGCCAACTGGCAGGCCTGCCAGACGGCACTAATTGGGCGTCGGATGTTCGCCATGACGACCAAAGGATCAAGCAGCCTATTCACAACACAACTACAGGAAAATGACGTTTTCGTCTTCGGCCGCGAAACAAGCGGCCTACCACCCGATGTATTAGCTGAGTTCCCCCCCGAACATCGCCTACGCCTGCCGATGCAAGTCGGCCAGCGCAGCCTTAATCTATCGAACGCCGCCGCGGTCACCGTCTTTGAAGCCTGGCGCCAGACCAACTTTGCTGGATCAATTTAAGGTTCGTAAAGAAATAACCTGGATCG
>JAUYQT010000370.1 GCA_030697085.1 Azonexus sp.
CCCTTGTCGTAAGCGACCAAATAAGCATCGCTGCTTTTACTCCCAATCTGAACTTTTCTACTTCGGCGGCGACCTGTGGAAAGATTGACCATCTCGTTGGCAGTTGCATTTTTCCAGCGGGAAATGACATTTCCGGAATGAACATAATTACAAATTTCATCAATCGGAACTTGGCCTCGACGATCATCGAAGGCAAGATCGAAACGAGTTGTTCGCACACCATCTTTTACAAGTTGGCGAAAGAGCGGAAAGAAATTTGAAGGACTCGTCACGCCTGAAAAGACTACGCAGCAGCTCTTCTGGTAACGGTTGGATCGATAGAACCTACTGCCATTCGGAAACTGAAGGCATTCCTGATAGCAACGCATTTCGGAGGGTATATCAGCCCGTACAACAGGCGCACCAAAGCAGTTAGTTAGCCTTTGTATAACGCGATCACTGATCGAAAGTTGCATCGTCCCCTGAAACCAGTCACAAAGAATTTCCGCAGCTCTCGATGCCTCGGAAACCCCTTCTACCTCTCCTATGGTTGAGGGGGCGCGAATTACAGAGGCACTGAATCGCTCTTCGACTTTCCGCAGCGCACCACTGACCCTCATTGGCGGGACTCCATCCACTCCTGCACGTCACTCACACGCCATGCGGTAATACGATCCGAAAGCTTGACTGGTTTTGGAAACGTGCAATTTTTCACCTTTCGCCAAAGAGTTGCTGCCGAAAAGGGAAGGATGTGCGGAATTAGCTGCGCTTGCCGCAAATAGCTGTTCCCAACCCTGCTGTTGATTTCTGAAATGAAGTACGACATGAAAGCCCCCTCTTGAACACATATGAGAAAATCCAATTGTTCGTGAAGGGGTAATCGGAGTGTGACAATTGGCAAACTTTGTTGCCAATTGTCAATCTTCTCCTTCCAGCATCTTCATTCCTGCCCCAATGTTTTGGCGAATGTAGTCAGGGGAAATACTGCCCATTTCATTTTTAGCAAGAGCCAGTGTCATTGACCGGCATTATGGAGCCACCGATGATCGGCGTAATGGAGCCAGTTTGAAGAAGTAAAAACGGGCTAAATCGGGGCTTAAAGCGAGGTGGATTTTACCTGTTTTTGAGGGGTTGATTTCGGTGCTGTCGGT
>JAUYQT010000391.1 GCA_030697085.1 Azonexus sp.
GGCGGTGGGCGCGCTGGCCTACGGCACGGCGTCGATTCCGCAGGTGGACAAGATTGTCGGGCCGGGTAATGCCTATGTCGCCTGTGCCAAGCGCCGGGTTTTCGGCATTGTCGGGATCGATATGGTGGCCGGGCCGTCAGAAATTCTGGTCGTTTCAGATGGCAGCAGCGATCCGGACTGGGTGGCGATGGATCTTTTCTCGCAGGCCGAGCATGATGAACTGGCGCAGTCGATCCTGATCTGTACCGATGCGGCTTTTCTCGAGCGGGTGCAGGCGAGTATTGAAAAGCTGCTGCCAACGATGCCACGTCAGGCCGTCATTCGTCAGTCGCTGACCGATCGTGGGGCATTCATTCTGGTGCGTGATCTTGAAGAAGCCTGTGCCATCGCCAACCGGGTTGCGCCGGAACACCTTGAACTGGCGCTGGCTGACCCTGATCCGTGGGTTGAGAAAATTCACCACGCCGGCGCCATCTTCATCGGTCACTACACGTCCGAATCCCTCGGTGACTACTGTGCCGGCCCGAATCACGTCTTGCCGACTTCGGGTAGCGCCCGTTTTTCGTCACCGCTCGGTGTCTATGATTTCCAGAAGCGGACCAGTCTGATCAAGGTTTCGAAGGCGGGCGCACAAACGCTGGGGCGGATCGCCTCGACGCTGGCACATGGCGAAGGTCTGCCGGCGCACGCCAAGTCCGCCGAGCTCCGCCTGGAATCCTGATGCTGCCTGCAGCGCCGCCCGACAATCTGGCGAAGCCAGACCTCAAGGCGCTGTTTCTCGGCTTTTCTTCGGTTGGCTTGTCCGGTTTCGGGGGGGTTCTCCCTTTTGCTCGGCGCATGCTGGTCGAAGAGCGTTGCTGGATGACGGCTGAGGAGTTCAACGCCCAACTTGGTCTTTGCCAGTTCTTGCCCGGGCCGAATGTGGTCAATCTTGCCGTTCTGGTGGGCAAGCGTCAGTGCGGTCTGGCGGGTGCTGTTGTTGCACCGTTGGGGCTGCTGGGTGGGCCGATTCTCATTGTCCTGATCCTTGGTTGGCTTTACGACCTTTACGGCAATTTGCCGCTGGCGCAATCCATGTTGCGCGGCATTGCGGCGGTTGGTTGCGGTTTGCTGTTCGCGATGGCCTGGCGAATGGGTATGGCGATTAAGGAAAGGTGGGTCTTTTTGCCCTTCACCATTCTGGTTGTGACGGCGATAGCCTGGCTGCGTTGGCCGATGCCGCTCGTCATGCTGGCTGGTCTAGTGCTCTCGGGTGGCGTGGCGTTTTGGCGGTTGGGCCGACGTTGAGCCTGGTGATTGATCTCTATCTTGAGTTTACTTTGCTCGCATTTGTGGCGTTCGGTGGGGCGACGGCGTTGCTGCCGGAAATGCATCGGGTGGTGGTCGAAAATCACCACTGGCTGGATGACGCTACCTTCACTCATCTTTATGCCATTGCTCAGGCCGCGCCCGGCCCCAATGTGTTGGTAGTGACGCTGATCGGCTGGAAGGTTGCCGGTTTGCCCGGCGCGCTGGCTGCAACGCTGGCGATGTGCCTGCCGATGAGCATTGCCATTTATCTACTTTACGACCGTTGGGAGAGCTTTGCCGGTCAGCGTTGGCAACGAGCCATCCAGCTTGGTGTCGCGCCGCTGGCGGTCGGGCTGATTTTTTCCGGTGCGGCGCTGATTGCGCAATCAGTCGGGCTGGGTTGGGCGGCGTCGGCGCTGGTGGTTTTGACGGTGGTGATCAATCTGCGGACAAAACTGCATCCGTTGTGGCTGATTGCATTGGGAGGAATGCTGGGGTTGCTCGAATTGATTTGAATTTTGGCCTTTTTTTTGGGTTGACCGCAGCCTGCTCACTTTGAGATGTGGCATTTATCGAGCGAGTCCGGCGGCCCATGCCTCCGCGGCGGGGCGAATCAGGTCGAACCAGGGTGCTGGATAGAGGCCGATTCCGATAATCAGTACGATCAGCGCGATGAGTACGATTCGTTCACGCGGGCGAAGATCCTCGGCTTGCGCCACTTCCGGGCATGTTACCGGGCCCCAGAAAGCTTTTCGGTAGAGGGAGAGAAAGCCGCCGGCGGCAATCGACAGGCCAAATAGCGCGGCCATGCCGGCGCCAGTGTGTGTTTGCAAGGCAGCCAGAATGAGGGGGAATTCACCAGGAAAGCTGCTCGTGCCGGGCATGCCGACACCGGCCAGACCGCAGATCAGCACACCGCCGGCCAGTAGCGGCATGGTTTTCGCTGCACCGCCGAGACCGTTGATGTCCGTTGAGCCGGTGCGTTGGCGGAGGAATTCAAGAAGCAGAAAAGCCCCCCCGGTGGCGACCGTGAAACTGAGCAGTAGCGCCACGGCGCCTTGTACGCCCTGCGCCGAGAAGGAGGCGAGGCCGAGTACGGCCAGCCCGACGTGGCAGATGCTGGTGTAGGCCAGGGCAATTCGTAGATTGGTCTGGCCGAGAATGCCGACCGCGCCATAGAGCAAGGTAAATGTGCCGAGGCCGGCGAGTAGCCAGTGCATCTCCTGGGCGGCATCCGGGGCGAGCGGAATGGCGAAGCGGATCAGGCCGAAGACGCCGAGTTTGAGGCCGACCAGCAGCGCAGTCAGCGAGCCGGGCGCGGCCAGAGAAAATTGTGGTAGCCAGGTATGCAGTGGCACCAAGGGGACTTTGACCCCGAAACCGAGCAGGCAAAGCAGGAAGACCAGCGTCTGCGTTGAGTGTGGCAAGGGCGTGGCGAGTAGCGCCATGAGATCAAAGCTGAGACTGGGTTGGCTGCTGGCCAAAATAATGAAGGCCAGCAGCAGCGGAATGCCACCGGCGAGCATGATCAGGAAGTAACGCGCCGCCGCTTGACCGCTGCCGGCCGTGACGCCCCAGCGGCCAAGGAGAAAATAGAGCGGTAGTAGCGTCAATTCCCAGAAGAAGAAAAACAGCACGGTGTCGAGGGCGCAGAAAATACCTAGTGTCGC
>JAUYQT010000408.1 GCA_030697085.1 Azonexus sp.
CATCCCGGCCTCGGCCCGCCTGATGGCGCTGGCCGATGTCTTCGATGCCTTGATTTGCGCCCGCGTCTATAAACCACCCATGCCGTTCGAGAAGGCCCGTCAGATCATTCTCGACGGCAGCGGCCAGCATTTTGATCCCGATGTCGTCGCCACCTTTGTCCGGGAAAGCGAGACCTTCCAGCGCATCGCCAGGACCTATGCCGAATAGGCCGTTTTTGACGGTTGACCGGAGCAAGGAGGCAACCGAGCAGCCGACTGATCGAAAAAATTTCGTTCGGGCCATTCTGCTGGTCGTCGTGCCATATGTCTTGCTCGCCGCGTTATGGATATTGATTTCCGACCAGGTGGTGACCAGCCTTTTTGCTGACCCGGCAAAGGTTGCCATTGCCAACACCCTGAAAGGCTGGTTTTTTGTCGGCATCACCGGCGCCCTGCTCACCTTGCTACTGAGCCGCCTGATTGACAATATTGAGCATCAGCAAAAGGCCGAACGTGCGGCGCGAAAAATTGCCGATCAGGCAATCAAGGATCTGGAGAACGAGCGTTCTCAATTACGCAGCCTGCTCGATACGACGCCCGACCTGATCTGGCTGAAAGACCCCAATGGCATTTTCCTGAACTGCAACAAGCGCTTTGAAGCACTTTACGGCGCCAGCGAAAAAGCCATCGTCGGCAAGACTGACTTCGATTTCACCGACCGAAAAACAGCCGAATTTTTCCGTGCCAACGACCGCGCCGCTCAGGAGGCCGAAGGTCCACGCACGAATGAAGAATGGCTCACCTTCGCCAGCGATGGTCACAGCGAGTTCGTACTGACGACCAAATCGCCGATGCGGGACAGCACTGGAAAACTTATCGGCATCCTCGGCGTTGCCCGCAACATCACGCAATATCATGAGTTACAGGAACGTTTCACCGTCGCTTTCAATGCCAGCCCGGCGGGCATTTCGCTAAGCTCGGTCGAAGAAGGTCTATACCTCGATGTGAACCCCCGCTACGCCGAACTTCTCGGCTGGTCACGCGAAGAATTACTCGGCCGCAGTTCGAGCGATGTCCAACTCTGGCCAACGCCCGAAATCCGCAATCAATGGCGCGATCAACTCAAGGCCGCCGGACGCTTGCAGGATTACCTCACCGAATGGCGGCGCCATGATGGCACGCGGCTGACGATCAGCCTGTCGGCCGAAATCATCACGCTCAGTCGCCAGCCCTATATCCTGACTTTTGCGCTTGATATTTCCGAACGCAAGCAGGCTGAAACGGCTATTTTTCAACTGGAACAACGCCTCGCCACCGCCTTCCGTGCCGCCCCGGTTGCCGCCTGCATCACGCGCTTAAATGACGGCAAACTGGTCGACGTTAACGAACAATTGCTCCGCGAATACAACTGGACGCGCCCCGACCTGCTGGGCAAAACCACCCTCGAAGCCGGCCTGTGGGGCAGCGAAGAGGACCGGGTACGAATGGTTGAAATCCTCAAGCGTGATGGCAAGATCAGCGATTTCGAAAGCATCGGTGTTGGTCGCGATGGTCGTCGGCGCCAGATCAGCCTCTCCGCTGAAAGCGTTCAAATCGATGGCTCGCCCCATTTGGTGGTTTACATTGATGACATTTCGGCCCAGAAGAAAGCCGCTGCCGAGCTTGAGCGATACCGCCTGCATCTTGAAGACCTGGTAGCTGAGCGAACGACTGAACTGGCCAGCGCCAAGGAGGCCGCCGAGCAAGCGAGCCTGGCGAAAAGCGCATTTCTCGCCAACATGAGCCACGAAATTCGGACGCCGATGAATGCCATCATTGGCCTGACGCATCTCGCCGATCGCGATACGCAAGACCCGAAACAACACGAACGCCTAGATAAAGTGGCTGACGCGGCGCACCATCTGCTCGCCATCATCAATCAGATTCTCGACATCTCGAAAATCGAAGCCGGCAAGCTGGCGCTCGAACCGGCCGACTTCTCGCTCGACCGCCTGCTCGACAACAGCAGCGAAATGATCATTGATCGCCTACGCTCGCGCGGCCTGGCGTTTCACCGCGAAGTTGATCCGGCGGTACCGATGATGCTGCATGGCGATGCGCTGCGTATCGGCCAGATATTGCTCAACTATCTCTCGAACGCCGTTAAATTCACCGAACGCGGCAAAATCACCCTCAAGGTGACGCTGCAGGCCGAAACAGCCCAAAATCTAATCATCCGCTTTGCGGTCAGCGATACTGGCATCGGTGTTCCGGCGGCACAACAGGCGCGGATCTTTGAGGTTTTCGAGCAGGCCGACAGTTCAACGACGCGGCGCTTCGGCGGCACCGGGCTCGGACTGGCAATTGCCCGTCGCCTGGCGCTGCTCATGGGCGGCGAAACCGGCCTGCAAAGCCAGCCCGGTGCAGGCAGTACTTTCTGGTTTACCGCGTGCCTGCAACGTGCCGCTGAATTACCGTCGGATCACCCAATAGTGCTGCGCCCCGAAGTGGCGGAACAAATACTGATCAGCCACTACCATCAAACTCGTGTCCTGCTCGCTGAGGACAACCCAATCAATCAGGAAGTCGCCCTCGAATTGCTGCGCGGCGTCGGGCTGCAGGCCGATCTTGCGGTCAACGGTGAAAAAGCCCTCGAAATGATCGCTGCGCATGACTACGACCTGATTCTGATGGA
>JAUYQT010000416.1 GCA_030697085.1 Azonexus sp.
CTTGGAGAAGATACCCATCATGATGGCCGGGAACAGCGAGCTAGCAGCAATACCGAAAGCCAGCGCAACCGTACCAGCAGCAAAGCCCGGCGGGTTCAAACCCAGGTAACCAGAGATCACGATTGCCACAGCCATGGCGATCTTGCCTGTCAGCAATTCGTTCTTCTCGCTGATATCCGGCATGAACAGGCCTTTGACCAGATCATGCGAAACAGCCGCAGAAATAGCCATCAACAAACCAGCAGCGGTAGAAAGTGCAGCAGCCAGACCACCGGCAGCAACCAGTGCAATCACCCAGTTCGGCAGCAACGCGATTTCCGGATTGGCGAGCACGATGATGTCGGCGTTGACCGTCAGTTCGTTACCCTTCCAGCCAGCAGCTTCAGCCTTGGCCTTGGCGTTGGCATCCTTGGTCTTGTCGTTGTAGTACTGGATACGGCCATCACCATTCTTGTCCTCGAACTTGAGCAGGCCAGTCTTTTCCCAGCGCTTCATCCAGTCCGGACGCTCTGCAGCAATCAGGCTTGACTCAGCAGCAAACATATCACCGCCCTTCATGGCTGCCACATTCGTGGTGCCAATCAAGTTCATCTTGGCCATTGCAGCCACGGCAGGAGCCGTGGTGTAAAGGATGGCGATGAAGATCAGCGCCCAGCCGGCCGAGGAGCGAGCATCCGCCACCTTCGGTACGGTGAAGAAGCGCATGATGACGTGCGGCAAACCGGCAGTACCGATCATCAGCGACAGCGTATACACAAACATATTCAGCGTACTACCCGCTGTCGTTGTCGTGTATTGACCGAAACCGAGATCAACAACCACCTGATCCAACTTGGCCAACAGCGAGATATCCGTGCCAACCATATTGGAACCCAGACCCAGTTGCGGGATCGGATTACCAGTCAGTTGCAGAGAGATGAAGATCGCCGGAATGGTGTAAGCCAGAATCAGCACAATATACTGTGCAACCTGGGTGTAGGTAATGCCCTTCATGCCACCGAACACGGCGTAGGCGAACACAATGCCCATGCCGACGTAAATGCCGGTTTCCGACGAAACACCGAGGAAGCGCGAGAAGGCGACGCCTACGCCGGTCATCTGGCCGATGATGTAGGTGATGGAAGCGGTCAGCAAACAGACCACGGCAACAGTCGAGGCGGTTTTTGAATAAAAGCGGTCGCCAATGAACTGAGGCACGGTGAATTTACCGAACTTGCGCAGGTACGGAGCGAGCAGCATGGCGAGCAGAACGTAACCACCGGTCCAGCCCATCAAGAACAAGCCACCGCC
>JAUYQT010000486.1 GCA_030697085.1 Azonexus sp.
TTTGCTTCACCCATCTGGTGACCTCGATATATCCGTTGAAACTATCTCCCAGTCTAGCTCAAGGCTAATCTGTCCCTTCTCAACTGCCGGAAATAGGTTAATATTGCGGTCAACAGCAAAATACCACCTAAATTCAATCCCCTGAATAGCGCGACGAAAGCCAGAAAATAAGCAAACGTCAATAAACCAGCCCGGCTAAAATGGCAAATATATGTAAACCCGCACGAAAAGAACCAACAGACTGTTTTTTAATATTTGATATAAATTAGCATCCAATTGACACAATTCATTCACAATCTGCGACCAGATAAAAAGGGATGATGTGGAAGCAAGCCAACAACTTACCGGACAGGCCACAGTTGAACAATTAAGGCGGCGCTCCGCCCTGGTTTTCATCCTGCTGGCACTGCTCGCCGTTTTTGCCTATTTTTTTCTTTCGGGCCAAACCGCTGATGAGCGGGCCAGTGCGGCCGAAATAAATCTGGCCGGTAAGCGGCGCATGCTGTCACAACGCATCGGTCTGCTCGGCAGCGAGCTTCTACATGAGCAAAGAGCACAGGATCTAGTTGAGCTCAGCAAAGCACTGGAGCGGATGCGGAGCATTCATAACGCCCTGATGCGCGGCGCCCTGGAACAAGGCATTCGCGCCCCGCGCACAGAAAAACTCCGCGCCAGCTACGCCGGGCCGGAGGGCGTCGACGCGTCGATGCAACGCTTCCTGGCCCAGGGCCAGGCGCTGCTGCAAATCGCCAGTGAGGGCGGCGACTACCGGGCAAGTGCCCGCCAGCTAGTCGCTATGAGCCAAGGTGAATTCCTTGAAGCGCTCGACCAATTGGTCGACCAGTATCAGGCGGAAAGCGAGACAAGTACCGATACGCTGCGCCTGCTGCAATGGTGCGCCTTGCTGGCTGCCCTCGGCTTGCTGGCCTTTTCTGCGGTGGGCGTTCTGCGCCCGCTGATTGCCCAGGTTAGAAGCTCGCTTGATGAGCAGGCCGCTTCGGAAATGGCACTGCGGGAAGCCGACTTACGTTTACACCACTTCCAGCGCCGCCTGGTTGACGCCATCGAAGCGCTGGATGATGCCTTTGCCCTGTTCGATGTCGATGATCGCTTGATACTTTATAACCAGCGTTTCATTGAGACCTTCCCCTTGTGCGGCGAGATCATCGCGGTCGGCATGCCTTTCAGCGTGTTTGTCCGCAATATTGCCGAGCAACGGCTTTACGCTATTCCAAGCGACAAAACCGAAGCTTGGATTGCCGAGCGCATGGAAATACATCACAAAGCCAAAGGGTCGCGCGAAATCCCACTTGCGGAAGGACGCTGGCTCAGAGCCACCGAACGCCGCACGCGGGAAGGGGGCACCGTTGTCATCTGGTCTGATATCAGCCATCTCAAGCAGACACTGATTGCCGCCGATCAGGCGAGCGACGCAAAATCAGAATTCATGGCCCGCATGAGCCACGAACTCCGCACACCACTCAATGCCATCCTTGGTTTTGCCCAAGTTCTCGCTCAAGGCCTGGGCGCACCGCTGACACCCCAGCAAAATGAATGCGTTGCCCACATTCGGCAAGGGGGCGAGCATTTACTCGCACTGATCAACGAAGTGCTGGATCTTTCCGCCATCGAAGCCGGGCACCTGAGCATCGAAATGGAAGCCCTGCCCCTGGCACCACTGATCAAGGAATGCCAAGTGCTGATTTCGCCGCAGGCGCTGGGTCGGCAGGTTGTTTTAAATACCTCCTATAGCGGTCACTGCGCGGTTCGTGGCGACCGCAAGCGGCTCAAGCAGGTTTTACTCAACCTGCTATCAAATGGCATTAAATACAATTGCGAAGGCGGCCAACTGACTCTTTCAGTGATCGAACACGAGGCGACGATTCGACTCACGGTGACCGATACCGGACAAGGCATCCCCCCCGATCTCACCAACCGGGTATTTCAGCCCTTCGACCGTCTCGGCGCCAGCAATGTCGAAGGCACCGGGATCGGCCTGTCGATCACACGCCGCCTGGTAGAGTTGATGGGCGGCCACATTGGCTTTGACAGCACGCTTGGCGTCGGCACCACTTTCTGGGTAGAACTCGACAAAGCGCCGAGTGAATCTTGCGCGCCAGCGAGCCTTTTATCCGCAGCCAGTAACGCCAGCCCGACAGATTCCGAAGCAATACCCAATACCACAATGCGCGACACGGTGACGTACCATATTCTCGCGATTGCCCTCTCGCCAGCCGAGAATGAGCTACTGCGCCTGATCGTCAGCACCCTGCGCGGTGCATGCCTGACCTTGCTGACAAGTCTTGAAGAAGCCAGCGAGGTCATCTCTCGCCAGCCATGCCTGGCAATCATTGCCGATGCGGTTCTGATCAATACTTTCCTGGCGACGATGCCGCAACAAGGCCAGGATACGCCTGTCCTGATTGCACTCAACGATCAGGATGGTGCGCCGCCGGGTGTTGATCCAAGGATCCATCATGAGCAAGTCAAACCCCTGAAAACCCGAGAAATCGCCCGAATACTGAGAGAGGCAATGCCATGACCAATTTCCAAAAAACTGCCTTGGCCAAAGAGCGTTTCCACAATGCCCGCATTCTGGTGGTTGACGATCAGCCGGGGAATGTCCGACTGCTCGAAGTATTCCTGACCGAAGCCGGCTACAAGCACGTGGAAGGAATTACCGACCCGACATTGGTGCTTGAACGGATGGATCAAGCAGCGCTTGACCTCATCCTCCTCGACATGCGAATGCCGGTTCTCGATGGCCTCTCGGTGCTCGCCTTGCTGCAGGAACCCATCCATCAGGAAGGTTTGCAAGTCATCGTTCTCACCGCCCAAACCGAACGCGAAACACGACTCGCCGCGTTGTCACTCGGCGCCCGCGACTACTTGGTCAAACCCTTCGATACCGACGAGGTACTCTGCCGTATCCACAATGCGCTGGAAAGCCGCTTTCTCTATCAGGACAGGGAGGGCGAGGCAGAGCGGCTGGATATTTTGGTCACGCAGCGCACCGAACAACTGATCGAGACCCAGTTTGAGCTGGTACGCTGCCTGGCGCGCGCCGGCGAATTTCGGGATAGCGACACCGGCTCACATATTTTTCGCGTTTCCATCGGCTGCCACCTGCTCGCCCGTGCCGCCGGGCTGCCGCGCCAGCAAGCCGAATTGATCCGCTACGCCGCAATGATGCATGACATCGGCAAAATCGGCATCTCCGACGAGTTGCTGCTCAAACCGGGCAAACTAACCCCGGAAGAGTTTGAGGAGATCAAGATTCATTGCCAGTTCGGCGTAGACATCCTCGGCGACTACAACGCCGATGTCACCGAGATGGCACGAAAAATTGCTTTTACCCACCACGAGCGCTGGGATGGCAAAGGCTACCCATCCGGTTTAAGCGGCGAAGACATTCCGATTGAAGGGCGCATCACAGCCATTATCGATGTCTATGATGCGCTAACCTCGGCGCGACCTTACAAAAAGGCCTTTTCCTCCGAGGTTGCACTCGACATCATCCGGGAAAGCTCGGGCGGCCAGTTTGACCCGCAACTGGTCGACCATTTCTTCGCCATCTACCCAGAGTTTCAGCGTCAGATGCAGGCCCTTGCAAAAGAAGTGACCGAACCCCAACGCATCCTTCACGCTTAAAATAGACCCGCCGTTTAACCTGAAAATTCAGGTTAAACGGCGAAAACGTGCTTGAGACGTAACCCCGGCGCACCTTGTTCAATGGCGATCAAACGATCGATATTGGGGTGCTTGCCGGGGTTGGCACGCGCATCGTCAGTATGCTCGGCGAAAATCTCCAGCCCCTTTTTGGCAGCTTCAAGATTGATCGAACCATAGGTTTGCGCCAGATGGTTGTACACCGCCAATGAACCTTGGCTACCCGCTTTGTTTTCGATACTGGCAACCAGCGTTTCTGCCTTATCCAGCAGGTTGACCGCAGCAATGTGCGAAATCCCCGGGAGTTTTTTCAAGTTTTCAGCAAAAGACATTATTTCCATTCCCGCTTGGCTTTGACCAGCCCGATGATCAGGCCGGTGGTGAAAGTGGCGACCGGCACGATCAGCACAATCGCCTTGATGCCGCGCTCAAGGTCGTAATAATTAAGGATCACGGTCACGATCGCCAGACCAATAGCCAAGCCGATCGTGCCGCCTTTGACCCCGCCGAGCTTGACCTCGGCATCCGAGGTCTCGCGCTCACCGGTGCAGCGCGGACAATAAATGGCGTCCGCCGGCACTTCCTCACCACATTTGCTGCATTTCATCTCAGATCCGCCGGGCCAGTTCGGCCGCCTTGCCGGTGTAACCCCACGGCGTCAGCTCGAGCAACTCAGCCTTGGCGGCATCGGGAATTTCCAGCGACGAGACAAACGCCTGCATACCCTCGCGTGAAACGCGTGTGCCGCGGGTCAATTCCTTCAGTTTTTCGTAGGCATTCGGTACCGCGTAACGGCGCATCACGGTCTGGATCGGCTCGGCGAGCAGTTCCCAGTTGGCGTCGAGATCAGCCTTCATGGTGTCGGCGTTAACCTCCAGCTTGCTCATGCCTTTGAGCAGCGAGTCGTAAGCGAGCAGTGAATAACCGAGGCCGACACCCATGTTGCGCAGCACCGTGGAGTCGGTCAGGTCACGCTGCCAGCGCGAGATCGGCAGCTTTTCGGCGAGGTGTTTGAGGACGGCATTGGCCAGACCGAGGTTGCCTTCGGAATTCTCGAAGTCGATCGGATTGACCTTGTGCGGCATGGTCGAGGAACCAATTTCGCCCGCCTTGACCTTCTGCTTGAAGAAACCGAGGGAAATATAGCCCCAGACGTCGCGGTCGAAGTCGATCAGGATACTGTTGGCGCGGGCGAAGGCGTCGAACAGCTCAGCCAGCGCATCATGCGGCTCGATCTGGATGGTGTAGGGATTGAAAGTCAGGCCCAGGGATTCAACAAAACGCTGGGCAAAGCCTTCCCAGTCGTAACCGGGATAAGCGATCAAATGGGCGTTGTAATTGCCGACGGCACCATTGATCTTGCCGAGCAGTTCGACCGCGGCGATACGGCTACGGGCACGTTCCAGGCGGTAGGCCACATTGGCCATTTCCTTGCCGAGCGTCGTCGGCGTCGCCGGCTGACCATGCGTCCGACTCATCATCGGCACTTCGGCGTTAACGTGAGCTAGTTCCTTGAGGCGGGCGAGCAGCTTGTCGAGCATCGGCAGCATGGCCTGCTCGCGGGCGCCCTTGCACATCAGCGCATGCGACAGGTTGTTGATATCTTCCGAGGTACAGGCAAAGTGAATGAACTCGCCGACCTTGATCACTTCGACATTGCCCTTGGTCCTGTCCTTGATCCAGTATTCCAGCGCCTTGACGTCGTGGTTGGTGACCGCTTCAATCGCCTTGACCTCGGCCGCCTGTTCCGGCCCGAAGTTGGCAACCAGCGCATCCAGTTCCGCTACGGTCGACGCTGAAAAAGCCGGAATTTCCGTGAAGTGTGGCTCGGCAGCGAGCGCCTTTAGCCATTCAATCTCAACCAGCAGACGGCAACGAATCAGGCCGTATTCAGAAAAGTGTTCGCGCAGCGCATCGACCTTGCCGGCATAGCGGCCATCGAGCGGAGAAAGTGCGGTCAAAAATTGGGCAGCCGAGGCATTGAAAGTCATAAAGGCATCCTTTTCAGTAAGCCTGCAATTTTACCCGTCCGGCGCAGCGCTGTGCCATACGCTATAATCCTTCTCCCACAAATCAGAGAGCATATGATGAAGCTGATCGGCTCCCCTACCAGTCCATTTGCGCGAAAAGTACGCATCGTCCTGGCCGAAAAAAAGATCGAGTACGCTTTCGTCATTGAGTCGCCCTGGACGGCTGACAGCAAGGTACCCAACATCAATCCGCTGGGCAAAATCCCCGTGCTGATCCTGGATGACGAAACGCCGCTCTTCGACTCCCGGGTCATTGTCGAATACATCGACAACGTCACACCCAACAACAAGCTTTTTCCCGTCCCCAACCGCGAGCGGACCGAAGTCAAGCGCTGGGAAGCACTAGCCGATGGCGTCTGCGATGCGGCGGTCAACGCCCTGCTCGAAGGCAAACGGCCTGCCAACGAACAAAGCCAGGAGTGGATCGCGCGCCAGCAGGGCAAAGTCAGCCGCGGCCTGGCTTTCATGGCCAGTGAGTTGGGCGAAAAGCCATTCTGCGTCGGCACCCATTTTTCAATGGCCGATATTGGCGTCGGCATGGCTTTGGGCTACTTGAGCTTCCGCTTTCCCGAAATAAACTGGCGGGAAAACCACCCCAATCTGGACAAGCTTTATACCAAGTTAATGCAACGCCCCTCGTTTGCAGACACCGTGCCGCACGACTAAAGAAGATTACAGCAACAACAATCGGGGTACCTTTGGGTACCCCGAACTGTTTCTGGAATGAGCCTATCGGGTTCCTGGCAAAAAATGAACCCGCGACGCTGACTTTAGGTCGAACTTAAAATTTACCGGTATTGCAGTATGGCTATTCATCTTTGTCATGACCATCCCTTGAGGGCACCCATGGAAAATATCGCCAGATCCTTGACCGTTGCCTTGGGCGAGCGGGACAACAA
>JAUYQT010000487.1 GCA_030697085.1 Azonexus sp.
CTAACCCGACCTACCACTTACCTCCACGCGCAAGCGCAAAAAGGGAAGTTATTTCGTAGATGTTCTTTAGTGGTTAGTGGTTGGCGGTTGGGTGCTGCGGAGTTTTTCAGGTTTTTTACGGGTTGACCGTGCGGCTAGACCTGGTTTCTGTGTTTTCAGAGCCGGATGTCGTTTCCACGCTTTTTATATTGACGGCATTGCCCAGCGCATCGGCCAATTCGGCCGGCTCGAATAGCGAACGGATGATGACGCGGCGAATCGATGGCATATCCGGGATGACGTAGAGCACGTCGGTCATCATCTCTTCAAAAATGCCGCGCAGACTGCGGGCGCCGGCTTTGTATTCAATGGCCAACTCGGCGATCTGGCGGAAGACACCCGGTTCGATCTGCAACACGACATCATCGGCACGCAGCATCGACGCAAACTGTTTGTAAATGGCATTGCGCGGCTCGGTCATGATGCGGATCAGCATTTCCTGCGACAGATCATTAAGCTGGGTGATGATCGGCAGGCGGCCGGCAAATTCAGGGATCAGGCCGAATTCCAGTAGATCGGTCGGTTTGACCCGGGCATTCAGGCGTTCGAGAATTTTCTGGTCGTCGCCGCCTGAGGTCGAGATGAAGCCGAAGGTGTGGGTCTTGGTCAGGATCTTGTCGAGCCCAACAAAGGCGCCGCCGCAGATGAACAGGATATGCGTCGTATCGATATGGCGGCCATCATTGAGCCGTACCGGCGCGCCTTCCATGATCTTGAGCAGCGCGTGCTGGACGCTCTCGCCGGAGGTGGTGCGGGCCTCGCCACCGATCGCCTTGAGCTTGTCGACTTCATCGACGAAGACAATGCCGCGTTGGGCGACGGCGAGATCGCCATTGGCGCGGTCGACCAGACGGTGCAGGATGGCTTCGATTTCTTCGCTGACAAACTGCGTCTGGGCCAGCGAAGTGGCATCGGCGGTGACGAAAGGTACGTCGAGAATGCGCGCCAGCGTTTCGCAGAGCAGGGTTTTGCCGGTGCCGGTCGGGCCAATCAGTAGAACGTTGCTTTTGGTCACCTCGACTGCGTCGGCCCTCTGGCCAGCCGTTGCTTCTATGCGCGCCACCGTTGCCATTTTTCGGTAGTGTGAATAAATCGCCACCGCCAGCGTGCGCTTCGCGGCCTCCTGGCCAATGACGTGTTCGTTAAGCTGGCGAACAATATTGCTGGGCTTGAGAAGGGAGGGCATTGAAAACCTGGCGCTGTGATTAGGTTTTTGATGCTAAACCGAGGCGCTTTGCGGGTAAAGCGGATTCATCCTGAGCCGGATGAGCCGGATGAGCCGGATGAGCCGGAAAAACCAGGGGCTTCAACGCCAGGCGCGGGGGAGCAGAGGCAAAGCAGAGAAACACAGCTTCTCTCTGCGTTGATTTTCTCCATGCCTCTACGCCTGGCGTTGGAAACTGCGGTCTTCAACCGAGGTTTTCCGAATCAATTTTGAGCTTTTTTCAGCGTTGACCGCAGGCATCCTTGAGGTTCACAGGCCGACAAAAGATACCGACCGCAGTGGGCATCAATTGAGGCTTTTTCCGGGCAAATCAACGTTCCCAGGCGCAGCCCTGGTAGTTTTGACCATTGAGCGTGACGCTCGCTGTCCAGCTGAAGACGGCATTGGCCATTGTGTCGCGGCACAGGGTGTTTTCAAACCGAACTGCGAGTGGTCCGGATTCGCTGGTCGCGTTAAAGAGTGCCAGTTTGCCTTCGCGTTTGAAGGGTGTGTAGGGCACGTTTAGTGTTGGTTTGCCGGGAAATTTCAGCGTGAGCAACTCACCGCCGGCGGCCAGCACCCAGCCGGGTTCGTTGCCTGAGGCGCGCCAGGCTTCTTCTTTGGTGCCGGGGAGTTGGCAGCGTCCTTCGGTTTGTGCCATGTTGAGGCTTGAGGTTTTCAGCATGCCGTTCTCGATAATGCCGAGGAGCTCGACATACAGTTTTTTGCCGGCCGCCAGACCGACGGTATTCAGCGCTGCGGTCACTGCCTGGTCTTTCGAGACATCTTCCATGATCGCGTAGCTGCGGTCGCGACAGGGTGCGAAGACGATTTTTTCGCCCTGTTTGAGCAGCAGGCCGTAAGCCAGCTTGGGGGTTGTGTCGACGGGCTTGGCTTCCTGAGCGTGCAGGCTGCAGGCAAGCAGGGTGCTGGCCAGGGCAACGGTGGCGTGGCGAATCTTCATGGCGTGTGACATTTCATGGAATATTGATCGGCCCATTGTGCCCCGCCGATGTCTTGAAGAGTTTGATGCAGTTAAAAAATCGGCGGCTATTTCACTCGCCGAGGTAGGCGGCGCGCAC
>JAUYQT010000501.1 GCA_030697085.1 Azonexus sp.
ATTCTGACGATACCAGGCACCAATTTTCTGTTCGTGCCAAATATAAGGACGAATACAATCGAAGCCAGAATAACCTTTGCGATTGAATTTTTCCTGCCAGTATTCGATAGGTTGCTCATTAATATGGTTACTACCGCCCTGCAAGGGAGGGGCAGCCGAAAACAAAATGAAATCAGATAGCGAAGTAAGGTTATCAACAAATTGATCAGCAACCTCAATCGGCAAGTGCTCGGCAACCTCCAGTGACATAGCAAGATCAAAACGTCGCTCTAGATTAAGTGGCTTGGTGAAGTCCTGCTCAAAAAACTCACTCTGCTGAATAGCCAAATATTTTCGATTCACCCAAGGCCCATCAATACCTTGCACATCACAAATACCTTTATCACGCAAGGTCGCCAACCATGCACCAACACCGCACCCCAGATCAACAGCAGACGTCGGCGGAGGAATTATTTTCAACAAATGCCCCAAGATAATCTCAGAGGCAGCCTGAGTTCTTTGCTGACGAGTACGATAAAACTCATCGCTATACACTTCGTTCATATCCACCTCAAAAACTGTCGTTAGAATCTATCGAATTACTTGCTACTAATTTCATGGAAATTTTCCAAGTAGCAGCGAATTGTATTTTCCGCCCGAAAACGCTCGATATGCTGCCCGGTAATCACCGGATAACTCTCCAGCGCCGCCCGAATATTTGCCGCCAACGCCGGCGCATCGCCGACCGGCGACAAGAAGCGGGCCAAATCGCCGGTCAGTATTTCCGCGGGGCCGGTTGGGCAGTCAGTACTGACCACCGGCGTACCGAGAATCAACGATTCGATCAGCACGGTTGGCAAGCCCTCGCTGTCGGACGACATGGCGACCAACTTAGCCCCTTTAATCCACGGGTAGGGGTTTTGCTCAAAACCAAGGAAACGTACCCGCTCGGCAATACCCAGCTCAGCCGCTAGCGACTTCATCTCGATTTCATATTTCTCGCCCTCCGCACCACTGACACCGCCGAGCAAGACCAACGGCAAGTGCACACCAGACTGAGCGTAGGCACGCAGTAAAAGGTCCTGACGCTTGCGCGGCGTCAGTCGGGCGGGATAGAGGATGTAAGGCTCACCCGGCAATTCCCGTGGTTCGGCGGCACGACGGCGCAGCAGGTCGAAGTCAAAGGGGTTGTAGATCGTCTTGATCGACTTTGGCTTGAGGCCGATTTCATGCACCAGTTCATCTTCCAGCGCCCGTGACACGGTCACGATGTGGCCGCTGTAAAAACGGCGAAACTTGTTCAGCCAGCGCACATGGCGGATGCGCCGCTTAAGGCCTTTCGTGTCGCCCAGCTTGGCGGCGAGAAAATGTTGCAGCGAATTACGATAACGAATAAAAACCGGACGCAAACCAGCCATGCGCGTCAGGCGGTCGGAGTCCTCCGCATTGGAGATAAAGAAATCGAAAGGCTTGCCATCAGCTTCGATCTGACGCACCAAATCGCTGATTCGGCGCGCGTACAGCCATTTATTGAGCGGTCGCCAATCGGCCAGCTTGAGCTGTTCGCTGACCAGATGAATCGGCACCTCGCCGGTCTGGTGCTCGATCGGTGGGTGCAGCACAAAAACGCGGGCGTCATGGCCCAATTCGATGAATTTCTCAGCGAAATTGAGCGCCACGCGCTCGGCGCCCCCCCCCATCAACGAGTCGACGAAAAGCCCAACACGTTTTTTGTTTTCCTGACTCATGTTTGCATCCTTACCAACGAAAGGCCCGTCACTTTTTCAATCGCCTGGACGACCTGTTGATGATCGATTTCCCACATACAACGCGGTTGACCGCACTCGGCCACGCTGCGCCAGCAATGGCGCACCCAGGGCAAAGGCCGCTCGAAAAGCAGGTTTTGGTTACGACACTCGATGGTCTCGTCCCAAACCACTGCAAATGGACTGTCTTGCCAGAAACGCCCCGCCCCCGAAACAATCGGAGACCCCGGTCCGAAGAGCACTACGGCCGGTGTTCCGGTCAACCGTGCGAGATGGGCAACGCCAGTATCCGGACAGACCAGCAGCGCCGCCCCGGCAATCAGATGCCACAGCCCGGCCAGGTTGAACTGCCCGGCCAGGTTGGCGAAATTCCCCTGCGGATCGGTCGCCTCAGCCAAATTCTTTTCATTCGGACCACCCGACCAGACCACGGTCAGACCAGCCGCCTTCAGCGATTCAGCGAGCCTCAACCAGCGCTCAGGCAGCCACAGTTTATGCGGGCTGGAAGCGCCAAGATGCAGTACGGCATACGGCTTTGGCGGCAAGGCCGGAGAATTCACCGGTAATGCTGGCGCCGGCCATTCACCGACAACAAAGCCCTCCGGCGCCTCGCCCGGCGCCAGCCGGCTGGCAATGTCCCCCCAGGCTTCCGGCTTCTGCGGCCAGGCGATGAATTCATCCACCGGCCAATCCTTGACGCCGCCCCCGCCGCCGGCAAAGGCGGTGACCCAACGGGCCCCCATGGCGCGGGCGATCCAGGCCCAGCGGTTATCGGCTGGCACCAGCGCCCAATCGTAGGGACCTTCGGAAATCAAGCTTTTTTGGCAGTCGACCGCACGCGGATCGTAAGCCAAACCACGTACGCCGTAAGGCTGGCCGGCAAAGAGCGGCAACCAGGCAGTCGGCACCAGTGCGTCGATCTTAGCCGTCGGATAATCACGGCGCAGTTTCTTGAACAAGCCGGCGAGCATGATCGTGTCACCCAGCAGTAAATGGTGAGCGACCAGGATACGTTGCGGATTCACTGGTTTTCGGCGGCCGAAAATCAGGCGTGGCAGCGCATGTGATAGCACCAGCAAACGCGGCCAGAAGCGGCTTTTCTTAGCCATGCACGGCCTCAGCCAGGGCTTTCAGTTGCACTAGCGACTCGTCGAGGATCAGTAATTGCAACAACTGCTCGCCGTAGGATTTGTCGCTCCGCCACTGCGCCAGCGCTTCATGCAGCGCCGTCGCTGACAACTGGCCGTTGGTCACCGCGGCTAGCCGCTCCGGCAAACCGGCAAACCGACCTTGTAGCGATTGCAGCAAGCCGGCAAGCGGCGGGTTGAAGCCCATTTTTTTGCGTGAAAAGAAGGCAAACTCATCGGCCTGCGGGCAAACCTCGGCCAGTGCCTGCTTGGCCGGATGGGTAAAACGTTCGGCAGCCGGCATGGCCTGAACGCGACGTACGAAAACGTGGTCGAGCAGCGGGGCGCGCCCTTCGAGACCATGGGCCATAGTCAGCAAATCAGCCTTGCGCAGAATGTATTCCGGCAAGTAATTTTCGCGATCGATGGCGAGCAATTGCTCGATCGGCGCTTGCCCGGTGAGTCCTTCCGGAATTCGCCAATAATGAGCGTTGACCGCAGCATTGGGCTGTAGAGCGGCGCGTTCGCTCAAACTGATGCCGGAAAAACGTAGCGGATAAGCCGACAGCCAATCCAGCGAAGCTTCCAACGCCAGCCGCTGACCCTTGCTCGGGCGAATCGTCGGTGCTGGACGCAACGCGACGATAGCCGGCAAATGTCGCCGCCACGCGGAGCGCAAGTGTTGGCGATAGCGCTTGTAGCCGGCGAACATCTCATCGCCACCATCGCCGCACAAAACGACTTTGACCGACTCGGCGGCTGCGCGTGCCAAATACCAGGTCGGGAAGCTCGATGGGTCAGCGAAAGGTTCGTCCAGATCGGCGACGATCTGCGCAAAATCAGCGACCATATCGGCCGGCATGGCAATGCGTTCATTTGCCATACCCAACCGCCGGGCAATGCTCGCGGCGCGCTCGCTCTCGTCCATTGCCGGATTATCGAAGGCGGCGGTAAAAGTCTTGATATTGCGGTAGCCCTGCTCGGCCAGTCGACTGGCAAGTACCGTCGAATCGATACCACTCGACAGAAACAGTCCGACCGGTCGATCGGCAGCGGTACGCAAGGCAATCGCGTGGTCAAGTTCAGCCTGCCAACTATTGCCGCTATCGATCAAGGGCTCCGGCGACCAGTAACGGCGCTTTTTCAGTCCGCCGCTGGCGAGGTCGAACTCGAGGCAATGGGCGTTTTCAAGGCGCTGGAGGTGGGTAAAAATGGTCCCGGGCGCCGGGATCGTCCGGTGCGCCAGGTAAGCATCGATGCCGGCGGGGGAAAAGCCGCGCTGGTCGGCTGGCAAGTAAGGCAGCACGCCACGCACCAGCGAAGCGAAAGCGAACTCGCCGCTCACCGCATCGTGGTAATAAACCAGCGGCTTCAAGCCCATGCGGTCGCGTGCCGCGAAAACCTTGCCCATTCTGTAGTCGACGATGACCAAGGCAAACATGCCACGCAAACGCGGCAGCAAGCCATCCCAGCCCCACTGCTGGTAGGCGCGCAGGATAAATTCGGTATCGGACGTCGTGTTGAAGAGATGGCCGGCAGCCTGCAAAGCAAGCTTGTCCGACTCCCAGCCGTATACCTCGCCGTTGTAGCAAAGCCAGATGGCGCTGTCTTCGCTCGCCATCGGCTGATCTGCAACCGGCCGCGGATCGCGGATCGCCAGGCGGGCATGCAGCAGGGCGTGGGTGAGGCCGGCGAAGTCGTCGCGCAAGGCCAGCGGCGCAGCACCATCAAGACTACCGGCGAGGTGAAACGCATCCGGGCCACGGCGGGCAATGGCCACACGCATGGCATTGACCGCCGGTGCAGACACCGAACGATGGCCGAAAAAGCCGGCGATGCCGCACATTGCTCAGCCCGTTCCGGTGCGACCAAAACGCCGGAAGATGGCGTCCATACGGTCGAGCATCAAGCTTTCGCCACAACGCACCACCGCAAGTTCGCGGGCAGCGGCGCCGAGACGGCTGGCCAGGGCCGGGTCGGCGAGCAGCCGGGCGATGGCGGCAGCAAGGGCATCAGCATCACGTGGCGGCACGATCAGCCCCGTTTTCCCGTCATGGATCACTTCAGTCAGGCTACCAACCGGCGTCGTAACGATAGGCAACGCGCAAGCCATAGCCTGCATTAACGCCTGCGAAACCCCCTCGTCGCCCCAGGATGGCAAGGTGAACACGTCAATGGCCGGCAACCAGCGTTCGGCGTCCGTACGATGACCGACAAAATCGAGCTTGTCGGTGATACCCAGCGCTTCAGCGCGGCTATCGAGACGGTCGCGATAAGGCCCGTCACCAACGATCAGCAGGCGCAAATCAGGGCGCTGCGGCAGTAGTTGCGTCAAAGCTTCGAAAAGCACGGTATGGCCCTTCCAGTCGCGCAGCGTCGCCAAAATCCCGATATAGATCACGTCGGCAGGCAAGCCAAGTGCGGCGCGGGCCTGATCACAAGCTTGTGGGCGGAAGCGTTCGAGGTCGATACCGGTTGGCACCGAGGTTAACTGCTCAGCCGGGAAACCGTTGTCGCGGATCAACTGCGCCTTGAGCGCCTCACCCGTCACAACGACGTGGGCACAGCCTTTTTCGTAGAGCCAGCGGGTCGACCGTGAGCGATTGACCGCCGTCGACAAATGCCGGGTACGCACGATGGGCGGCGCATCGCTGAGCGTCTGGCAAGCCAGCGCAGCCAGCCAGGAATCAGTCGAACTGTGGGTATTGATAACGTCGAAACGATTCTTGCGGAGGAATGCGCGCATCGCCAGCAGCGGGCCGAGACGTTTTTTACCAATCGGCAGGGCGCGCACCGGCACGCCATAGGCCGGTGCTTCCTCGAAAATACGCGCTTCTGCCGGGCAGACCAGTTCGACATGGTGGCCGCGCCGGATCAGGCCACGCGCTTCGGTGAGAATACGAATTTCCTGGCCACCCCAACCGCAGGAGGCTTCAGTGTGAAGAATTCTCATACCGGCGCCCGCATCGACTCGGTTTGTTCCTGCAGGCTGTGCAGGCGGGCGTAAGCGCCATTTTTAGCCAGCAGTTCGCCGTGACGCCCAGCTTCAAGCACTCTGCCTTCGCCAAGGACGACGATGCAATCGGCTTTTTCAATCGTCGAAAGGCGATGCGCGATGACCAGTGTCGTGCGTTTCTGCATCAGATTTTCCAGCGCCCCTTGGACCAAGCGTTCGGATTCGTTGTCGAGTGCCGAAGTCGCTTCGTCAAGAATCAGGATTGGCGCGTCCTTCAAAATGGCACGGGCGATTGCCAGGCGCTGACGCTGGCCGCCGGACAGGTTGTTGCCGTTCTCGCCGATCATCGTGTCAAAGCCGTTGGGCAGGGCGCGAATAAACTCCAGCGCATTGGCCGCGGCAGCGGCGCTCTCAATCGCTTCGCGGGGGGCAGCGGCCATGTCGCCATAAGCGATGTTGGCGGCCACGGTGTCGTTGAAGAGCAGCACGTCCTGACTGACATAGGCGATATTGCGCCGCAGGCTGTGCAGGCTCAGTGCCTGCAAATCATTGCCGTCCAGAAAAATACTGCCGCTAGCCGGGTTGTAAAATCGCGGCACCAGCGCCGCCAGTGTCGATTTGCCGCCACCCGACTGGCCGACCAGGGCAACCGTCTGGCCCGGCTCGATCGTCAGGTTGATCCCGGTCAGCGCGTTGCGTTCGGCGCTGTCGTAACGAAACGCCAGATCACGAAAAATCAGCTGTCCGGCAGCGCGCCCGGCGTCGATCTGGCCTTCGTCATACTCGGCGGCTTGATCGAGCAGTTGGAAAACACTTTCTGCTGCGGCGAGGCCGCGCTGCAGCGGCGCATTGATATCGGCGATATGGCGCAGCGGCGACAACAACATCAGCAGCGCGGTGATAAAGGAGACGAAGCTGCCGACGGTCATCTGACCGGAGGCGGACTGTATCTGCGCGACGTAAATCACCACCGCAACGGCGATGGCGGCGAACATCTGGACGATGGGATTGGTCGCTGCGGCGGCAATTGCCTGGCGCATGTTCTGGCGGCGAACCTCGTCATTGGTGTGATGGAAACGTGCCGCCTCCTGCGCCTCGCCACCAAAGACCTTGATCACCCTTTCGCAGTGCGCGGTTTCCTGCAATACCTGAACCATGCTCGCGATGCTGACCTGGGCCGCACGGCTGGCTTTGCGCAGACGACCGGAAAAAGTACGCATCGCCCAGGCAACAGCGGGTATCAGCGCGAAACAGATCAGCGTCAGTTGCCAGTTCAGCCACAACAGCCAACCGAGCAGACCGATGATGACCAAACCATCCTTGAGCACCGTCACGATGACATTGGTCGCCGCCGAAGCGACCCCGTTGACGTCATAAGCAATTTTGGTCAACGGCACGCTGGAGGCATATTTCTGGAAATAGCTGCTCGGGAGATTGACCATGCGCTGATACATTTCAGCGCGAATATCGGCAATCACCCGGTTCGAGACCCAGGAAAATCCGTAGGAAGACAGGTAGTTGAAAACACCGCGCAGAAAGAAAACACCGACGATACCCAGCGGGATGAGCAGCGGGTTATCCGCCACACCGCCCGGCTTGGCAAAACCGTCATCAAGCAGGGGTTTGAGCAAGGCGGGAAACATCGGTTCGGTGGCCGCCATGATCGCGGTCGCGACCAGCGATAGCACAATGGCCTTCCAGTAGGGACGCACATACTGAAGAAGTCGCAGGTAAAGGTCGCGGCTACTGGCTGCTTTGGTCATAGGGGGCGGACACTCAAACACGCATTATAGCGTTTCACCGCCCAGCCTCAGAGCAGGCTACGGTATAACGCCAGCAATCGTTCTGACATCGCCGCCAGACCCAGATGCGCCACCGCCTGACGTGCCGCATCGCGCATGCCGGCGGCCACACCGGGTTGCGCCAGTGCGTCGAGGTAATTAGCCAGCGCCGGCACGTCGAGCGCATCGCAAACCTGGCCGCTGACGCCCGGCGTGATCAGCTCCGCTGCACCACAGTGGTCGCTGACAATGCTCGGCAGACCACAAGCCAATGCCTCCAGCACGGCGTTCGATAACGGCTCGTAGAGCGTCGGCAGCACAAAGGCATCGGCGGCGCCATAACAGGGTCGCACGTCATTCAGGCCGCCGGTGAATAGCACGCGCCCGCCGAGAGCGAGCTTCTCCGCCTGACTGCGATAGCGTTCGAGATGCTTGTCAGCGCCGACAATGAGTAAATGCACATGCTTGTTTTTTGCCAGCGCCAGCGCCGCCAACAAAGGACCGACCCCTTTCCGCTCAAAACCGGAGCCGACATAAAGGAAGAGCGGCGCGGTTTCGGGAATAGCGTAGTGCTGGCGCACGGTAGCCCGGTGTTCGGCGGCCAGCCTCGGGTGGTAGTGTTCAAGATCGATACCGTTGTAGATCACGTGCAGCTTTTCATCGGCAACGCCGAAGAAACGGCGAATGTCATCGCGCACCAGCGCCGAGATACAAATGACCGCCTTGAGACGTGGGTCGGCGAACATTTCTCGTTCGGCGGCCAGGGTATAGCGATGCCAGGGTGACAACGCTGCGCCCAGTCGGCCAATCAACCCCTGCTGCCGGGAGCGCTGCTCCAGCCAGGCGGCGTGGACGCCATCGCCGGCCCGGAAAATATCGCAACCGGCAATCCGCTCATGCGACTGCACCAGATCAAACCGCTCACGTTCCAGCGTGCGCTGGACGCAACGGGCAAAACTCGCATCGCGCCCGAGCCGGCTGATATGCGGCGGTCGACACTCAATAACCGCATGTTTTTGCGTGCCGCCGGTCCATTTTCGCGTAATCAGCGTTAATGACAAATCGAGGTCGCGCTGCGCTAGCGCCTCGAGCGTCGTCGCCACAAAGCGCTCGGCGCCACCAAACGGGTTGTAACGCTGACGAACCAGCGCGAGACGGATGCTCATGTTCGCTTCCGTTCGGCGTTGGGCAACAATTCGCCGGCCGCAACGTAAACTTCATCCACCGTCAGCGCACCCAGACAATCGCTGACTTTGCCGCCACCACAGCCGTCGATGCCGCAGGGGCGACAAGGGTGCTGCGTGCTGGCAACGACACGAAACGGCACGCCCCACGGCCCCCATTGCTTGTCGCCAGAGGGGCCGAACAGTGCCACAGTCGGCGTGCCGACGGCGGCCGCAATGTGCATTGGGGCTGAATCGACGCCGATAAACAACCGGGCGACTTTGGTCAGCGCCGCCAGTTCCTTCAGCGAAAGTTGGCCGGAAAGCCCATGCGCCGGCTGCGTCAACCGCGCCTGAATCGCTGCCAGCATGGCCTGCTCGTCCTTGCTTGGCGCAGCCGTCAGCACGACGGCATGGCCATCGGCGTGCAAACGCTCAATCAGCCCTGCCATGCGGTCCACCGGCCAGCATTTGAAAAACCAGCGCGAGGCCGGATGAATGTGGATGAAATCACCCCCTTGCAAGCCAAAACCGGCGAGATGCCGCGCCACGGCCGCCTCAGCCAACGGCCCCGGGACCAATTGCATACGCCGTTCATTTGCTGCCGGCTGAAGACCAATCCGGCGCAATGCATCCAAATTAGCCTCGACCATATGACGCAAGGCATTACGTGGTGCCGCCTGGAGATGGGTGAAACTCTGCTGCCAGCGCTTGCTGCGCCCACCTACCACCGGCCCGAGCGCATAACGCGGCGCAAGCAGCCGGCAAAGCCAGGCACCGCGCCAGTGCTCGGTGAGATGAATAATCAGGTCATAGCCGCGCCCTTTCAGGGTGCGATAAAGCGCCAGTTCGGCCTTGACCTGGCCAAGAGCGCCAAGCTGCTTCCATTGCCGATCAATCGTGTGCACGGCTGAAATCGCCGGATGCAAAGTCAGCATTTCAGCGGTATCGGCATAAACCAGCGCGTCGATTTCAAGATGCGGCGCCCGTGCCTTGAGGACCGAAAACACCGGTGAACTGACCAGCACATCGCCGTGATGGCGCAATTTGATGACCAGCACGCGGCTGATTTCGCCCAGCGGCACCGCGTCACGCAAAGGGTTGAAAGTTTCCATGCCCGGCATCTTACCGAAACACTTCAACCCGGGTATGCGAACCGTAGTCAAAGTTCAGCGTCGTCCACCGGGCTGGCGGCAAGCCTTGCCAATGCGCCAGCAGGACACGAATCACGCCGGCATGCGTGACCAGCACCGCCTCCGGCACCGCCAGGCTGGCGACAAAGGCCAGCGCCCGTTGCTGCAAGGCAAATGGTGATTCACCGCCCGGCGGCGCGTAGCCGGCAATGTCGGCTGCCCAGGCGTCAATTTGCCCCCGCGGTAGCGCATCCCACGCCCGGCCTTCCCAATCGCCAAAATTTATTTCGGCCAGGCGATGGTCGATCACGGGTTGTGGATGCAGGCCATTTGCCAGTGCCCGGCAGCGCAGCAGCGGGCTGCTCCAAAGCGGTAAGTCGGGCGGCAAAACGTTACGCAGGCGGGTCATCAGCGCAGGCGAAATTTCAGCCGGAATATCGAGTTGACCGTAGCAAATACCCGGCGCAATGAGCGGCTTCGGGTGACGGATCAAATGCAGAATCATCGTGGCGAAAACTCGCTGGGGTTAGCGCGTTTCAACGCCAATTTCAGATATGGAACTAAACCGCCTATTTGCGAGTTCGCCGTTCGAGAAGCTCCATTTCCTCCTTGAGCTTGCGAATTTCAGCATGAATTTTATTTTGTTCCACCATCGGCAAGAAAGCGGTATTCATCAACTTGTCTTCCAGCTTTTTAATATTGCTGACGATGGTTTTGATCTTGTCGTACACATTCGCAAACATCGAAATCCATCCTCGTTAATTCACAGCAAGATCCTGATTCTAGAACATTTATCCGACAACACGACAAGCTTCGCTAAGGCCACGAAGCGACCAAACCCAAGTAAAATGCAATCTCACTAAGCTGCTGCGTCGCGCCCAGACAGTCGCCGGTATAGCCACCGAGCCAGCGCTTGAATTTCAAGGCCAGGCAAAAAGTCGCCAGTGCCGCCAACAGGCCACCGGCGAGCGCGTTCATCCAGGGCAGCCCAGCGAGCCCGGCCAGGGTAAAAACCAGCGCCAGCAAGATCTCGCCGCCGGACAAGCCAGTGGCCAGCGGTTTTGATTTCGCCCGCAAATCTTCCCGCACGTAATCCATCGTCGCCAGCAAGACCGTCGCGCAAAAGCGCGACACGGCGTGGCCGGCGAGCAAAGCCAGCGGGATCAGCGCCGGCGCCAGCGCCGTGAGCAGCACGAACTTGCCGAGCAAGGCCAGCACCATCGCCACGACGCCGTAACTGCCAACCCGGGAATCCTTCATGATTTCCAGAATGCGCAGTTTTTCCCAGCCACCGCCGAGGCCATCGACGGTGTCCGCCAGGCCATCTTCGTGGAACGCGCCGGTGGCATAAATTGTCGCCACCATCGAAAGCAACACGGCCACCGGTAGCGGCCAGATCAGTGCCGCACCGAGGTAAACCAGCGCGCCGATTGCGCCGACGAGCAGGCCAACCGCGGGAAAGTAACGCGCCGAGCAGTTTAATGCTTGGCTCGAATGGCCGACCCAGGCCGGCACCGGCAGGCGGGTGAAGAACCTGACGGCGCCAAAAAAATATTCCAGCTCACGACGCAGCATCAACTTTTTTCAGCTACGCCAGCCGAGGCAAAACTGGCCATTTCATTGAGGAAGCCGACTGCCGCCACCACCAGCGGATAGGCCAGCGCCGCGCCGGTGCCTTCACCCAGGCGCAGGCCAAGGTCAAGCAAAGGCTCGGCAGCCAGCGCCCGCAACTGCGCGGCGTGGCCCGCTTCGGCCGAACAATGGCAGAAAACGCAATATTCAGTCACCGCCGGAAACAGCCTGGCTGCGGTCAACGCGGCCGAACCGACAATAAAGCCGTCGATCAACAGCAACATCTTGGCTTCTGCCCCGGCCAATATCGCACCCACCATCATGGCGATTTCGAAGCCGCCGAATTCCGCCAACACCTGCGCCGGCTGGTCATCGCCACCCGCCGCGCGATAACGGCTCAGCGCCTTTTCCAGCAGCGCCTGTTTGCGGCTCAAGCCGGCGTCGTCCAGCCCGGTGCCACGGCCGACGCAATCGGCCAGCGCGGTACCGGTCAGGCAATGGGTAATCAGTGAAGCAGCCGCCGTATTGCCGATGCCCATTTCGCCAAAGCCAATAACATTGCAGCCATTGGCCGCCAGATTGCGGGCAATGCGCGCGCCGTGGGCAATCGCGCTGGCGCATTGTTCGCTGGTCATCGCCGGCTGCTCGATGTAATTCGCCGTGCCCGCTGCCACTTTGGCGTTGATCAAACCCGGGCGCGGTGCGAAATCATGCGCCACGCCCGCATCAATGACGGCCAGATTCATCTCGTTCTGGCGGGCAAATACATTGATTGCGGCGCCCCCGGCGAGAAAATTCTCCACCATCTGCCAGGTCACCTCCTGCGGATAAGCCGAAACGCCGGCCTTGGCCGCACCGTGATCGCCGGCGAAAACCAGCATTTGCGGCTGGTTGAGTTGCGGCTCAAGGCACTGCTGGATCAGGCCGATTTTTTTGGCCACTTTTTCGAGTTGACCGAGGGCGCCGAGCGGCTTGGTTTTCTGGTCGATCTTTTGTTGCAGTGCTGCAGCCAGCCCTTGGTCCGGGGCGACGATATTAAAATTTGAAGGCATCCGATACTTTCTGTTGAAAAAAGCAAAAAGGGCTTCGCCGCAGCGCTCGCGAAAACGCCGCCGCGAAACCCCGTCCATAGGCTTCCAGCCCCAACAATTCGCGACGTCTTCTGGCTCTCGGATCGGCCGGATCATCGCACCTTCCCGGTTTTCACCAGTGGTTGGGGGCGACAAACCCCCGTGCAACTTCCGTCCCCGATTACAGCGGCGGGCCCGCCACGGATTTGCACCGTGTTCCGTTTCATCGAATCGGCGCCGATTATCCGGCTTGCCGGTTGAGGGCGCAATCACCCGGCCCTCTGTCGGGATGCTAGAGTTCAGCCCATGAGACAACTGATCCTCGGTGGTGCCCGCTCCGGCAAGAGCCTGCTAGCGGAAACACGCGCCGCAGAATCCGGCCAGCGCGTCATTTATCTCGCCACGGCGGAAGCGCGCGATGGTGAAATGAGCCGGCGCATCGCACATCACCGCCAACGCCGGCCGGCCGAATGGGCGTGCGTTGAAGAAACCCTGCACCTCACCGCCAAACTGCGCCAACTGGCGGCGCCGGACACCTGCATTCTGGTCGATTGCCTGACGCTCTGGCTCTCCAACCTGCTCTTTGCCGGCCGTGCTGCCGCGCAAGCCGAAGCGGGTGAAGCCATCGACTGCCCGCTTTTCAATGCCGAAACCAGCGCCCTGATCGAATGGCTGCCGCAAAGCCCCGGCCAGATCATTCTCGTCTCCAACGAAGTCGGCTGGGGCATCGTCCCCATGCACCCGGTATCGCGCCTCTTTACCGACGAACAAGGCCGACTCAACCAGCGCGTTGCCGCCGCCTGCGAGCAAGTAACACTGGTCGCTGCCGGGCTGCCCTTGCGGCTCAAGTAAGGCTATTCTGCAAACTTCATCTGGACGAAGCCATTGAAGCCTGCGCCAGACAAATAAAAGCAAAACCGGGGGAAACACCCATGCACCGCCTACTCGACATTCTCGCCTCGGGCATCCACGACACTAAAAACCAGCTATTTGGCGCCGAATCACTGGTTGCGGCGAGCGAAACCAAGTATCAAATCGATCTCTCGGAAGTTCGCTACGCCATCGAAGCTGCCGCCAACCGCCTGTCACGCACGCTGGCCGCTTATCAACTGATGCGCCACGGCGCCCAATTGGCGGTTGTACCCTGCATCGTTTCCGACCTCTGTGCCGAAGTATCGCTCGCCCAGAAACACCATTTGGCCGACGCTGGCATCGCTTTAGACGTTGACTGTCAGACCCGCAACGACTGGCCGCTCGACCGCGACCTGGTCACCGACATGCTCAACAACGCCGTGCAAAATGCTGGCCGCCACGCCCGCCACAAAATTCGCCTGAGCGCCATGGAACAAAATAGCGAACTGGTTTTACGCGTTGAAGACGACGGCCCCGGCTTTGGCGCGCTGCCGCCGAAAAGCGGCACCGGGCTGATCGTCGCGGAAAAACTCGCCGCCTTGCACGTCTGCCAGAACCGCCACGGCAGCCTGCACCTGAGCAACGGCGGCGCGCTCGGCGGCGCCTGTTTTGAACTGCGCCTGCCTTGATAGTCGATTACACCAAAAAGCGCTTTCTCGTCATCGACGACCAGCCGCAGGCGCGTGATGCGCTGCGCACCGTCGCCCAAACGCTGGGCGCTTTCATCGTCGAATTCGCCGCCAATTATCAGGACGCCATTTACCGCATTCGCAACAATCCGCCCGACATCATTCTCTGCGACTACATGCTGGGCGAAGGCCGCTCCGGCCAGCAATTACTCGAAGAGTTGCGGCGTTTCAAGCTGCTCCAGGATGAAACCATTTTCATCATGGTGACGGGCGAACAATCCTACGAACAAGTCGTTTCAGCCGTCGAACTGGTGCCGGACGACTACATCATCAAACCTTTCTCACCAGACAAACTTTTGCTCCGCCTTGATCGCATCGTCGCCAAAAAAAATTTCTTTGCCGACTATTACCAGGCAAAACGCAAAGAGGAATACGCTCAGGCCATCGCCCTGCTCGAGAAAAAAAGCAGCAATGAAGCCGGTCGACCGTACCGTTTTGAAATCCTCCGGCAGCAAGCCGAAGTGCTGCTCGCCAGCGGTGACTCGACATCCGCTGAAGTCGCCTATCGCGGCATTCTCGAAAGCCACGCCTTCCCCTGGGCCCGCGCCGGCGTCGCCCGCGCCCTGCACCGGCAAAACCGCCTGAGCGAAGCGCGCCAGGAAATCGACCAGGCGATCAGTAGCACGCCACATTTTTTCGATGCCGCTGACCTCAAGGCAACCATCTGCATGGCCCAGGGTGAACACACCGAAGCGCAAAAAATACTCGATGAAGTGGCGAAAAAGACACCGCGCAACTTCCTGCGCAAACGTCTGCTGGCCGAAGCCGCCACGCTCAATGGCGACAACGAAACCGCCCGTAGCACCATGGCCGAAGTCATTGCCGGCGACACCATGCCCGGTGCAGTATCGGCCGAAGATCGGCTCGCCCTGGCCCGCAGCCACGTCAATGCCGGCGACAAAATTTCCGGCGAACACGTACTGATCGGCATGCGTGATTCCGAGGTACAAAATTTCAATCTGGCGGAACAAGCCAGCTTCGCTGCACTGCTCGCCATCTGCTCGCCAGAAAAAGGCAAACCCCGCTTTACCGGCCTGCGCCCCGCCCTCATTGC
>JAUYQT010000331.1 GCA_030697085.1 Azonexus sp.
TCCCCTACTAACCACTCCCCAACTAACCAAGACAAACATGCGCATTCTGCACACCATGATTCGCGTCGGCGATCTCGACAAATCAATTACCTTCTATACCGAAACCCTCGGCATGCAGTTGCTGCGCCGTCAGGATTACCCGGAAGGCCGCTTTACCCTGGCCTTCGTCGGCTATGGCACGGAGAGCGAAGGTGCCGTACTTGAACTGACTCATAACTGGGATACGCCGAACTACGATCTGGGCAACGGCTACGGCCACATTGCGCTGGCCGTCCCGGATGCGGCAGCGGCCTGCGCCGAGATCAAGATGCGTGGCGGCAAGGTGGTGCGCGAAGCCGGGCCGATGAAACATGGCAACACCATCATCGCCTTCGTCGAAGATCCCGATGGCTACAAGATCGAGCTGATTCAGCGCGGCTAAACACAATCACACCCCACGGCGACCCAGCATGAGCTTCCCGACATTTTTCACCGACATTCCCGGCATCACCCTGCGCGACCCATTGGCCGAACTGCTCGGCGCGGCGGAGGGCGGCTTGATCGAATACCGCTTTGCCGATGCGGTCAAACTGGCTGGCCATTCCTGCCCGACAGTTGCCGGTGCCTGGCTGATCTCCGTGCGCGCCCTGCAAGCACTCTACGCTGACGAAACGCCGGAACGCGGCAACATTGCCGTGGCAATGAGCGAAGAAATCGACCAGGGCGTCGCCGGCGTCATGGCCAGCATCGCCACCCTGCTCACCGGTGCCACGGGCGAAGGCGGGTTCAAAGGATTGGGCGGCCGCCATTCACGCCGCAATCTGCTGCATTTTGGCGTCGACGGCATTGCCGGCATGGCCTTTACCCGACGCGACAACAACGCTACGGTCGACTGCAAATTACGCCTCGATTTGGTCCCCGCTGATCCACGCGTCAGCCACTTGCTGCCCGCCGTCGTGCGCGGCGAAGCAAATGCTAGCGAGAAAAAGCTGTTCGGCGAACTTTGGCAAGATCGCGTCAAGCGCATTCTGATTGACCACGCCGAATGCCCGGAACTTGTGCAGATCCATTACCCGGAAAAACAAAGCTAAAGCGCAGCATTGGTGGAGTTTCAGGATTACCGGCTATCGGCCTGAATTTTCTCAGCCGAATAATTCAGCTTTGCTAAACTCGCCGAATACCAAAAAACCAAAAGACACCGATGCTTCACGCCCTATTGCTTGCCACTGCACTGCTTCTTGGACAAACACCTGCCATCGCTCAGGACAGCGCACTGGATCAAATCAAGGCAAGCCAAACCCTGCGCGTCTGCATCTGGCCGGACTATTTCGGCATCAGCTACCGCGACCCAAAAACCCGCCAGCTTTCCGGTATCGACATCGACATGGCCAAGGCGCTGGCTCACAAACTTGATGTCAGCCTCGAGTTCGTAGACAGCTCATTTGCCCGGCTCATTGCAGATGTCACCGAAAACCGTTGCGCCGTCGCCATGTTCGCCATCGGCATCACGCCGCTGCGCCAGCAAAAATTGCGCTTCACCCAGCCGCACCTGGCCAGCGATATTTATGCCATTACCACGCTGAGTAACCGCCGCATCAAATCCTGGCAGGACATCGACAAGGCCGGCGCCATTGTCGCCGTCGCCAAGGGCACCTTGCACGAACCCGTAATGCAGGAAAAACTCAAGGCAGCAACGCTGAAAATACTGGAAACACCGCACGCCCGCGAACAGGAAGTCGAATCTGGCCGGGCCGATGTTTTTATGACTGACTTCCCCTACAGCCAGCGCATGCTGAAAACCACCGACTGGGCCCGTCTGATCTCACCGAAGACGACCTACCACATAACGCCCTACGCTTACGCCATACGGCCGGGCGACGAACGCTGGCACGGCTATCTCGAACAATTCGTCGCCGGCCAGAAACGTAACGGCGAACTGCGCAACATTGCCCAGCGGCATGGCTTACTGCCGCTCGTCGTACTCGACTAAGCCGAGCCGGCATGTCCGTTCGCAATGCCCGCCACACGACCACGCTGCTGATCGGCCTGCAGATTCTGCTCGCCCTTTCGATCGTGGTCGGCGTTCTCCTCAACGTTTTCAGCCTGCGCCAGGAAACCCTGAACCGCCACCTGAAGGATGCCGAAGCGCAAGCTCGCGTCTTTGAAGACCAACTGACGCAAACGCTGAACCTGAGTAATCTGACACTGCAAAGCCTGCCGGAAAGCATTGATTTAGCCACCATGCACGGGGCGCAGAAAAAGCCCGGCGCGGCCAACAGCCAGCTGGAAATCATCCAGCGCCGGCTGCTATTTTTGCGCTCGCTCTCCGTGGCTAATGCGCAGGACGAAATTATCGCCAGCTCCAACCCTGAAAACATCGGTAAAAAAATCAACACTGACGATTTTGCACCGCGTCAGGATGAGCCGAACCCGGCCAGCTTCCTCCGCATTGGCCCGCCCTGGGCAGGCCGCGATTTCGCCACCGGCCAGCCGGCCTCGGCGGCGCAACCCGTAGCAGCCGACAGCAGCAGTTTTATCCCGGTCGTTCGCGCGGCAGTGATGAATCAACAGCCGGTCAAATTACTCGCGGCGATCAACCCGGACTATTTCCTCAACCACTTCACACGCAATATTGACCCCACGCTGAGCACCGTTGAAGTGCTGGCCTATGACGGCACCGTGCTCCTCTCGTCGCACGAAACTGACCTCCCCGGTAGCCAGCATATCGACAACGAACAGCTACACGAATGGCGCGCCAATGAAATGGGCTCATCAATTAACGACAAAACCTACGGGCAGGGCCAACTGACGGCTTATCGCGCCTCGCGCAACTATCCGCTGTTCATCGTGACGCATATCGATCGTCAGCAAGCCCTCGCCAAATGGCAACGCAATACGCAGCAAACCCTGATCGTTGCCGGCATTAGCCTGCTCACCCTGCTTTTGCTGACCAGCCTGCTGATTGCCCGTGCCCGGCGCAGCCTGGCAACCGAAACGCGCATGCAAGAAGAACGGCAACTGGCCGCCCAGGTTTTTGAACACAGTACCAACGGCATCCTGATCGCTGACCCCGAAGCCCGAATTGTTGCGGTCAACCCACGTTTTGAGGCGGTTTCCGGCTATACCGCCGACGAAGTGCGCGGCCAAAACCCCCGCCTGTTTTCCTCCAACCAGCATGACACCGCTTTCTACCAGGCGATGTGGCAGACGCTGAACAAAACCGGCCTCTGGAGCGGACACATTGTCAATTGCCGCAAAGATGGCAGCATGCTGGAAGAATGGCTGACCATCTCGGCCGTCCGCGATGGCGCCGGCAAACTCACCCACTACGTCGGCGTTTTTGAGGATATTTCAGAGAGCCGCCAGCGCGACAGCCTGATCCGTCGGCTCTCGCAAGCGGTTGAGCAAAGCCCGACAAGTATTGTCATCACCAATCTCGAACCGGCCATCGAGTATGTTAATCCGCAGTTTTTTCACACCACCGGCTTCCAGCCAGAAGAAGTCATCGGCAAAAACCCGCGCCTGCTGCAATCCGGCTTGACGCCCAAGGCGACTTACGAAGCGATGTGGCAAGCCCTGAGTCTCGGTGAGCGTTGGGAAGGTGAGTTCATCAACCAGCGTAAAAACGGCTCGATTTACCACGAGCGAGCCATCCTGGCGCCCATTCGTGATGAAAACGCCGCGATTACCCAATACGTCGCCGTCAAGCTCGACATTACCGAGCAACGCCTGCAAGCTATTCGCCTGCAACGCCAACTGGCCGCTCTGCGCGCCCTCAACGACATCGTCGCCATCACCACGATGGAACCGCGCGAAACCCTGCGCGCCGCGCTGCAAGTGGCCGTCGAGCATCTCCATCTCGAGTTCGGCATCGTCAGCCATATCAATCGCAGCGCTGGCGCCTACCGCATCGAAGTACAAATTTCACCGCCGCAAACGCTGCACGACAATCAACACATCGAACTCGGCATCACCTATTGCAGCGTAACGCTGAAGCACGAAGACGTACTGGCCATTGCCAACGTTGAACAATCAGACTTGAAAGCCCATCCCTGCTTCCGTGAATTCAAGCTGGCCGCTTATATAGGCGCCCCGATTTACGTCAATGGCGAGCTTTACGGCACGATCAACTTCTCTTCGATGACTGCCCGCGACCACGATTTCGACCCCTCCGACCTCGAATTTCTCCGCCTGCTGGCACGCTGGGCCGGCGCCTTTATCGAGCGCATGCGCGGCCTCGAACAACTGGTTGATGCTCGGCATGCCGCTGAAGCCGCCAGCCTGGCGAAAAGCAACTTTTTGGCCAACATAAGCCACGAAATCCGCACCCCGATGAACGGCGTCATCGGCATGGCAGATTTACTGCTCGGCAGCCCGTTGACCGCAGAACAACGCGACTTTGCCGAAACCATCCGGCACAGCGCTGACGGTTTGCTGGGCCTGATCAACGACCTTCTTGATTTCTCCAAAATTGAAGCTGGCAAGCTCGAGCTTGAACATATCCCCTTCTCGCCCGCCGCCCTGCTCCGCGACATCCTGGCGCTACTGACCCACCAGGCCAGTTCCAAAAACATCACCCTCAATGCCGACAGTGGCCCGGGCATACCGCTGGAACTGCTCGGCGACCCCGGCCGACTGCGCCAGATCCTCATCAATCTGGTTGGCAACGCGCTTAAATTCACCCCGGCCGGCAGCGTTCATATACAAATGGATTGCCTCACCGCCCCCAGCACACCGGCGCAGATTCAACTCGCCTTCACCATCCGCGATACCGGTATCGGCATGAGCCGGGCAACCATCGCCGATCTCTTCTCCCCCTTCTACCAGGCAGATGCCTCAACGACGCGCCGCTTCGGCGGTACCGGCCTCGGTCTCTCCATTTGCAAACGCCTGGTTGAACTCATGGGCGGCGAAATTAGCGCCCAATCGACCCCCGGCAGCGGCAGCACCTTCCACTTCCAACTACCTTTCCAGCTTGCCAGCGCCAACACCACGCCGGCCGCTGCCGACACCCGCACGGACAGCCAGATTCGCCCGGGGCTACGCCTCCTGCTCGTCGAAGACAACCTGATCAACCAGAAAGTCGCCGGCGCCTTGCTGAAAAAACTCGGCGCCGAAGTCCGCGTTGCGATCAATGGCGCCGAAGCACTGAACCGGCTGGCGGAAGAAGCCTTTGACATCATCCTGATGGATTGCCAAATGCCGATCATGGACGGCTTTGAAGCGACCCGCCGAGTACGCGCCGGGGACGCCGGGGAAATCGCCCGCCGCCTGCCGATCATCGCGATGACCGCCAACGCCATGCAAGGCGACCGCGAACGCTGCCTCGCCGCCGGCATGAACGACTACATCGCCAAACCCTTCAGCCACACCGACCTGACCGAGGCTTTGCTGCGCTGGGATAGCCATCCGCAGCAGAATTAAACCTTGAAACCTGAGTTGGACGCATCCGTTGGCGCGTTTGGCCGGAGGCAATGCGGAACGACCAAAGCTGGCACCCGGCCAAACGTCGCTACCGGGAAGCGCTATGGCCAGCCAGCGGCGAAGTAGGCGAGAGCGCATCCCCCGGGAAACACCTAGCGCGAATACCTGATTCACGGCATTTTACCCATATTGCATTTATTTAGACTGAAAAAGTGGGCCTGCCAAGTCGTTGAGACATTGATTTGGCGTCCCTCATTTTCAGGAGAATGTCATGTCGAAACTCACTTGGGCGCTTCTCGCGCTAGTTATCGCCCACCTCTCGGGCGTCACTTTTAACTTGGCTTCAGCGGCAGAAAATGATCCACTGATTCGTCAAATTTCCCCGGAAAATGCGGTTGACCGCAGCAAAATGCTTAAATTGCGGCAATACTCCGGAAAACTGGACACCCGGCAAATGCCCTGTTCTGAAAGCTCAGCACCGCCCTGCATCAACATGATGCAACAGACGCAGTTGGCCATGAACACTTCGCCGTCGGCGGTGGAAACAGTCATTGCCTATGAAAGCCGGGGCATTGGCGAAGCTGACCCAGTTGCCGAAATGGCCGCCAACTACAACCTGCATATGGTATTTGCGACTCGCGGCAGTGGTGAATATCTGGCCGATGTCAAAGTAAGAATCGATGACGCCAAGGGCAAACTGATCCTTGACGCGAACTCACCCGGGCCAATATTTTTTGCCCGGCTTCCTGCCGGCACCTACCGGGTGACTGCGAGTCTCGGCAACAAATCGCAACGCAAATCGGTCTCCGTGCAGGAGGGAAGATTGCGCGACCTGTATTTTTACTGGACGCCCAAAAATCTCGACGGTGCAGGAATGTAAAGCCAGTGAACCCGCCAGATTCTTTTCACCTGACACCCGACTGACGCACGCTCGGATCGGCTCAACGTGGCTCATTTGCGCCTGTTCCTGATGATTTTTTTCTGGCCCTTGCTGACCCAAGCCGCCACGCCAAGCATTGCCATCCTGAAAATAGATACGGCGATCACGCCCGTCAGTGCCGATTACTTTATCCGTGGTTTGCAACAGGCGGCAGCGCGCCAAGCGTCATTGGTCATTTTGCAGATCGACACCCCAGGCGGCGTTGACTCAGCGATGCGCGACATGATCAAGGAAATTCTCGCCTCGCCCATTCCCGTCGCCGGCTTTGTTTCACCCCGCGGCACCCCGGTGGGCAGCGCCGGCACCTACATTCTTTACGCCTGCCATTTTGCCGGAATGGCCGAGGGAACCAGCCTTGGCGCGACCACGCCGATCGCCATGGGCAGCGGCGGAACAACGCCGGCGCCGATGAATGCTGACAGCAAGATTTGGCCTCAAGGAAAGCCCGGATCAGCCTCGCCCTCACCCACCCACCAACACGCGGCTAGCGCCCAACAAGTCGAAGACGCCTCAGCCTATCTACGCAGCCTTGCCCAGTTGCGCGGCCGCAACGTCGAGTGGGCCGAACACGCCGTTCGGGAGGCGGCCAGTCTCTCGGCGAAAGAAGCGCTCGAAGCCAAAGTGATTGATCTGATTGCCGTTGATGTGCCGGATCTGCTGAAACAGCTGCACGGTAAAAAAACCAGCATCGCTGGCGTCGACCGTAGCCTCAACACCGCCGGCGCCACGACCTTTGTCATCGAAGCGGACTGGCGGACACGGCTGCTGGGCGTCATCACCAACCCGGGAATCGCATTGATTCTGTTGATGCTAGGCATCTATGGCCTGATCTTCGAGTTCTCCAACCCCGGGCTTGCCCTGCCCGGAGTGGTCGGTGGCATTTGCCTGTTGCTGGCACTCTACGGTTTCCAGCTTCTGCCCCTCAGCTACGCCGGGCTGGGCTTGATTATCCTCGGCCTCGCCCTGATGCTGGCCGAAGCCTTTATACCCAGCTTTGGCATACTCGGCCTCGGTGGCGTACTCGCCTTCATCCTCGGCGGCGCGATCCTGATCGATAGCGACATTCCCGGCGATGGCATTTCACTACACCTGATCCTCCCGCTGTCCGTCGCCAGCGCACTGCTGACCTT
>JAUYQT010000520.1 GCA_030697085.1 Azonexus sp.
GAAGCGGAGTGGACGCTTGACGGCTATGAGCAAGGTGTGGCGCCACGCTTTCATGTGGTCGCCTATGATTTCGGCGTTAAGCGGAATATTCTGCGTATGCTGGCTCAACGCGGTTGTAAGCTCACTGTCGTGCCCGCGCAGACGCCTGCCGCCGATGTTTTAGCATTGAAGCCGGACGGTATTTTTCTGTCGAATGGCCCCGGTGATCCGGAGCCGTGCGATTACGCGATTACCGCCATTCGTGAGTTTCTTGAGCGAGGCGTTCCGATTTTCGGTATCTGTCTTGGTCATCAACTATTAGCTCTGGCCTCTGGTGCTAAAACCTTGAAGATGAAATTTGGTCATCACGGCGCGAATCATCCGGTTAAGGATGTTGATTCGGGTCAAGTCTTGATTACCAGCCAGAACCACGGTTTTGCGGTCGACGCAGATTCTTTGCCGAAAAATCTGCGTGTCACCCACGTTTCATTGTTCGATGGCTCGCTGCAAGGAATTGCTCGCACCGATGTGCCGGCTTTCTCGTTCCAGGGTCATCCCGAAGCCAGCCCGGGGCCGCATGATGTGGCCTATCTTTTTGATCGTTTTCTCGACACCATGACGCGCGCAAAAACTGCGCCGCAAGCGGCACAGTAAAGCGCCGCAGGAATAACCATGCCTAAACGTACAGACATAAAAAGTGTTTTGATTATTGGTGCCGGCCCGATCATTATTGGTCAGGCTTGCGAATTTGACTACTCTGGTGCACAGGCTTGCAAGGCGCTGCGTGAAGAGGGTTACAAAGTCATCCTGGTTAATTCAAATCCGGCGACGATCATGACTGATCCGGAAATGGCCGATGTTACCTATATCGAGCCGATTACCTGGAAGGTGGTTGCCAAGATCATCGAAAAAGAGCGTCCGGACGCGCTGCTGCCGACCATGGGCGGACAGACTGCGTTGAACTGTGCGCTCGATCTTGATCGTGAAGGTATTCTCGAAAAATTCAATGTTGAGTTGATTGGTGCTTCGAAAGAGGCAATCGACAAGGCCGAAGATCGTCAGAAGTTCAAAGACGCGATGACCAAAATCGGTCTCGGTTCCGCCCGTTCGGCAGTGGCGCATAGTATGGAAGAGGCCTATCAGGTTCAGGCGGCGATCGGTTTTCCGACCATTATTCGCCCCTCTTTCACGCTGGGCGGTTCCGGTGGCGGCATCGCCTACAACACCGAAGAGTTCGAGACCATTTGCAAGCGGGGCCTGGAGGCTTCGCCGACGCGTGAGTTGTTGATCGAGGAGTCCTTGCTTGGCTGGAAAGAGTACGAGATGGAAGTGGTTCGCGACAAAGCGGATAACTGCATCATCGTCTGTTCTATCGAGAACCTCGATCCGATGGGTGTGCATACCGGTGATTCGATCACCGTTGCACCGGCCCAGACGCTGACCGACAAGGAATACCAGATTCTGCGAAATGCCTCGATTGCAGTGCTGCGCGAAATTGGTGTCGATACCGGCGGTTCGAACGTTCAGTTCTCAATCAACCCGGTTGATGGCCGGATGATTGTGATTGAGATGAATCCACGGGTTTCGCGTTCCTCGGCGCTGGCCTCCAAGGCGACGGGCTTTCCGATTGCCAAAATCGCCGCCAAGTTGGCCATTGGTTATACGCTGGATGAATTGGCCAATGATATTACTGGCGGCAAGACGCCAGCATCGTTTGAGCCATCGATTGACTATGTGGTGACTAAAGTGCCGCGTTTTGCCTTCGAGAAATTCCCGCAGGCGGATAACACCCTGACCACCCAGATGAAGTCGGTCGGCGAGGTGATGGCAATTGGCCGTACATTCCAGGAGTCGCTGCAGAAAGCCTTGCGCGGTCTGGAAGTGGGGGTTGATGGCTTCAATCTGAAATCAGTCGATCCAGAAACAATTGATGAGCAACTGGCGCGCCCGACACCGGATCGTCTGTGGTACGTCGCTGATGCTTTTGGTGTTGGCATGTCGGTTGAGAAAGTTTTTGATCTGACTAAAATTGATCCGTGGTTCCTCGTTCAGATTAAAGAGCTTGTTGACCTCGAGCTGGAAATCGAAAAGCGTGACTTTTCGACGTTGACCGCAGAAGAGTTGCGCTTCCTAAAGCGTAAGGGCTTTGCCGATCGCCGTCTGGCGCATTTGACCAAGACCAGTGAAACGGTGGTACGTGAAACGCGTCATGCGCTTGGTGTGCGTCCGGTTTACAAGCGGGTTGATACTTGTGCGGCCGAGTTTTCGACTGATACGGCTTATATGTATTCGACTTACGAGGACGAATGCGAAGCCAAGCCGACAGACAAGAAAAAAATCATGGTTTTGGGCGGTGGTCCGAATCGTATCGGGCAAGGCATTGAATTCGATTATTGCTGTGTTCATGCTGCGATGGCAATGCGTGAAGATGGCTACGAAACGATCATGGTCAACTGCAATCCAGAAACCGTTTCAACTGATTACGATACCTCCGATCGTTTGTATTTCGAGCCGCTGACG
>JAUYQT010000638.1 GCA_030697085.1 Azonexus sp.
CAAATCACTGCATACCTTCCGCCAGGATTTTGCCGACACGGGAAGCCGCATTCGCGATGCCATGACCGCCGCCAATTACCGCGAGGCTCGCCGGCTGGCCCACTCGATCAAATCGGTGGCCGGTGCGCTGGGCGCCCAGCCACTCAGCGAAGTGGCGCGCAAAATCGAGTTGGCGCTCGCCGGGCCGCTTGTCGGGTCCGAAATCGAGAGGCTACTAACCGGGTTCGAGAATGAAATCCGCATTATTTTCGATGGACTTGGCGCACTTCCTCCGCTAATCTCGCCGCCTGTTTCCCCAAATATTACCGAGTGGCACGAATTGGAACCGATGTTTGAACTGCTGGCGGGAAGCCTGGCTGCCGCAGATGCCCGCAGCGAAGCGCAGCTTGCCAGACTGGCCAACGCCCTGGCGGGCTGTCCGAGCATGAATGACCAAGGCGCAACGATCCTGGCGGAGATCACGGCACTGATTGATGATGTCGAATACGAATCCGCGCTGGAAAAATTGCACCAATTGCACCAAGCCATGAAAGAACATCAGGCGTGAGCCCACTGCAAACCGTACTGGTCGTCGACGACGAAAAGCAGAACCGCAATCTGCTGGCCGAACTCCTCAAGGATGACTGCCGCGTCATCCTGGCCAAAAATGGCGACCAGGCGCTGGAGCGGACGCATGAACAAAAACCGGACCTCATCCTGCTCGACGTGCTGATGCCGGAGATGAGTGGCTACCAGGTCATTCATATCCTGAAAAAGAACGACGAAACGCGGCACATCCCGATCATCTTCATTTCGGCACTCGACTCGCCGGCCGATGAAGAACGCGGACTGGATCTCGGCGCCGTCGACTACATCACCAAGCCGTTTCATCCGTCGATTGTGCGCAAACGGGTCCGCAACCATCTGCAGTCGGTCCACCAGCGCCACTTGCTGGAAAGCCTGGCGATGATTGACAGCCTGACCGAAATCGCCAACCGCCGACGTTACAACGAAGTCCTGGAGAATGAATGGCGACGCGGCGAGCGCAGCTGCAGCCCGCTCTCGCTGGCGATTATCGACGTTGACCATTTCAAGGTATACAACGACCATCTCGGCCACGCCGAAGGCGATCATGTGCTGCGTAAAATTGCCGGTACCTTGCGCAATTTTGTGCGCCGTCCGGGTGATCTAATCGCCCGCTACGGCGGTGAAGAATTTGTCCTGATCTTGCCGAATACCGATGCGACGGCCGCGACCCGTATCGCCAATGAAATCCGCGCCAGCATCGAAGCCTTGCGCCTACCCCACCCGAACTCGCCGGTCAGCCGCTATGTCACCGTCAGTCTCGGCGGAACGACCCTGATCCCGAATGGCGGGGAGATTGA
>JAUYQT010000645.1 GCA_030697085.1 Azonexus sp.
AGGCGGGCGACCGAATGCTTCTCCATGAACTCGCTCATGTCGATGCGGATCAGGTGATCCTCGCTATCGAACATGAACTCGGCCAGCGCCTTGCACAATTCAGTTTTGCCGACGCCGGTCGGGCCAAGGAAAAGGAAGGAACCGTACGGCCGGTTCGGATCGGACAAGCCGGCCCGCGAGCGGCGGATGGCATCGGCAACCAGACGCAAGGCTTCATCCTGCCCAACCACGCGCTTGTGCAAGCGATCTTCCATCTTCAGCAACTTCTCGCGCTCACCCTGCATCATCTTGCTGACCGGAATGCCGGTGGCACGGGAAACCACCTCTGCGATTTCTTCAGCGCCGACATGCGTACGCAGCAACTTGTTCTTCTGGCCAGCCCCTTCGCCCGCTTTCTCAGCCGCCTTCAATTTTTCATCAAGTTGCGGCAACTTGCCGTATTGCAGTTCAGCCACCTGCTCCAGCTTGCCTTCACGCTGCAAACGGGTGATCTCGGCCTTGACCCGGTCGATTTCTTCCTTGATTTGCGCCGAGCCAAGCACAGCCGACTTCTCCGATTTCCAGACTTCTTCAAGATCGGAATATTCCTTGGTCAGCTTGGCAATTTCTTCTTCAATCAAGCCAAAGCGCTTGCGTGAGGCTTCGTCCTTTTCCTTCTTAACCGCCTCGCGCTCAATTTTGAGCTGGATGATCCGGCGATCCAGCTTGTCCATCACCTCCGGCTTGGAGTCGATTTCCATCTTGATCCGCGCCGCTGCCTCGTCGATCAAGTCAATCGCCTTGTCCGGCAAAAAACGGTCGGTAATGTAGCGGTGCGACAACTCGGCCGCAGCAACGAGGGCCGGGTCGGTGATATCAACCCCGTGGTGCAACTCGTACTTCTCCCGCAAACCGCGCAGGATGGCAATGGTCGATTCAACGCTCGGCTCCTCGACCAGCACCTTCTGGAAGCGGCGCTCCAGCGCGGCATCCTTCTCAATGTATTTGCGGTATTCATCCAGCGTCGTCGCACCGATGCAATGCAATTCACCACGCGCCAGCGCCGGCTTCAGCATGTTGCCGGCATCAATCGCGCCTTCCGCCTTGCCGGCGCCAACCATGGTGTGCAGTTCGTCGATGAAGAGAATGATCTTGCCCTCTTCCTGCGAAACCTCCTTGAGCACCGCCTTCAAACGCTCCTCGAACTCGCCCCGGTACTTGGCCCCGGCCAGCAAACCGGCCATGTCGAGCACCAGCACCTTCTTGCCCTTCAGCGTATCCGGCACTTCATCATTGACAATGCGCTGGGCCAAGCCTTCGACAATTGCCGTCTTGCCGACGCCGGGCTCACCGATCAGCACAGGGTTGTTTTTGGTACGGCGCTGCAGAATCTGCATGGCGCGGCGGATTTCATCGTCGCGGCCGATCACCGGGTCAAGCTTGCCTTGGGCCGCGCGTTCGGTCAGGTCGATACAGTATTTTTTCAGTGCTTCGCGCTGGCCTTCGGCATCCTGCGAATCAACGCCCTGCCCGCCACGTACTGCCATGATGGCGGTTTCCAAAGAGCGGCGGCTCAGGCCGTGTTGCTTGGCGAATCGGGCGGTTTCGTTCTTGTCTTCACAGAGCGCGAGCAGGAACATTTCGCTGGCAATGAACTGGTCACCACGCTTCTGGGCTTCCTTGTCAGTCAGATTGAACAGATTGCCGAGATCACGGCCCACCGACACGTCACCACCGTGGCCGGAGACTTGCGGCAGTCGCGTGATGGCCGCCTCCAGATCCTTGCGCAAACCCGGCACATTGACGCCGGCACGGGCGAGCAGCGAACTTGTCCCGCCCTCATCCTGATTGATCAGGGCGAGCAGCAGGTGCTGCGGTTCGATGAACTGCTGGTCGCTGCCAATGGCCAGACTTTGGGCATCGGATAAAGCTTCCTGGAACTTGGTAGTGAATTTATCGAGTCGCATGTTCAATCTCCGGAGATGAATATTTTGATACCAAGCAGGTAAGGATCATCTGATGGATTTCAACCACCCCGGCCAACAATCAATCCGCGGCTCAGTTCAGTCCAAAACTCCAAGTTCACCTTGATGCGTAGTCGCAGTGTGACTACAATACCGACCCCACCTCGGTTTCAAGGAGAGCTGACCATGAGCACTGCCGACACTTACGTCCGCGCGCGCATCGATACGAATACCAAGGAACGTGCCACAGAAGCGCTGGCAGCCATGGGCTTGTCGATTTCGGACGCCATCCGCCTGCTGATGTTGCGCGTTGCCGACGAACGCCGCCTGCCCTTCGAGATCAAGGTACCGAGCGCGGTTGTCGGCGAGGAAAACAAGGGCATTTTGACGGTTGACCGCAGCAATGCCCCGGCGACTGACCTGAATGCGGACAAGTGATCGTTCATTGGCCTTCAGGCACAGATTGAGAATCAAGGAGTAAGCGTGCAAAACCATTACGCCATATTGGGCGTTTCGCCTGGTGCGACTCCGGAGGTGATCAAAGCCTCTTACCGCAGAAAGGCGAACCAGTATCACCCGGACAAAAACCCGTCACTCGATGCCGCCGCCCGCTTCCGCGAGGTTCAGGAAGCCTACGAGGTCTTGTCCGACGAAACCCGCCGCAAGGCTTATGACGACAACCGTCGGCGCAGCCTGATTGATGACCCACAAACTGTTGCCCAGGACATCTGGAAAACTTACCTCTCGGATGTTATTACCCAATGAAAAAATCCCGCTTTTTTGCCGAACTCTCCCACACCTACGCCAGCGAAATTGATGATCTGCTGAGCGACTCCGAAGGCAAGACCGTCCTGCAATCCCGCCTCAAGGAAAAGCGCGACGCCATTCACGCCATCCTGCCGATGATCGAATTCGCCCCGGAAATGGTTGCGGTCGCCTTCTACGATGCCTTTCAGTTCAAGGATTCGGCACTCATGCTGCGCGCCGTAACCAACGAACCCGGCCAACCGAGCTTCCCGGCCTGGAATGTCGTCAAGGGATCGCTCGGCATTGCCGAGTGGGCCAAGCCGTTGATCGCTGCCGCCCTGCGCGAAGAAGGTGGCGATGCCTTCCTGGTCACCACCGTCGGCCTTGAATTCCTGCGCCTCAAAGATGGCGGCGACACGCCGGCGGCCAGCTCGGATGAGTCCGAAGAATCGGAAAACCACGGCTCGGATGATGACGAAGAAGATGACGAGCGCGACCTTTCAGAAGCCGGTGCCGACTGGATGTCCAAGCAGGGCTTTGATTCGGTCGATCATTGATCAACTGCCGATTTAATTTGTTCGGTCATTCCCGCCAAGGCGGGAATCATAAGTATTAGAAGGAAGCCGCATGACACACCCCGTTGTACAACAAACGATCAAACTCATTCTCGCTGGCGATGTGGCGGGTGCCGAACACGCGCTGGTTGCCATTGCCGATGAAGAAGGCGATGACGCGCTGGTTGCCATCCTTGATGAAATCCCGCCCAAAGACCTGCTGGCGATGATGCGCGAGTTCGATTCATCACGGGAATCGGTCATCAACATGGTCGTTTCGCCCGAGCAATTCGCTCGCGCCGTGATCCTTGAGCAGAAGTACCGCGACCGCACGCATGAAGCCCTGCGCGGCATGATCAATGCCGTGGTTCACGCCAATGGCGACATGGCGGGTGAATACCTGGAGGCGATTGGCGAAATCGATGGCGGTTACGACACCTTCGCCAATTACTTCGCAGAACGTTTCGAGGAAGTGTTGCACTTTGGCATGACCGGCGAATTCAGCGAACAGATGCCGGAATCCTCGATGGAGAACAAGTCCATCACCTGGCTGGCCGAGAAAGTCGAAGAAATCGACGAAGCCCTGAATCTGGGCGACTCCATTTCCGACACGCAGCCGCGCATCACCCGCGCCGAAGCCTCCGACGGCGACTGGATGGAAACTGCCTGGGTGCTGCGCCACGAGCATCCGGACATCTTCGAGCAAGTGATTATTTTGCTGCGCGATCGTATGCAACGCTTTGCCGAACAGGCTGCAGCAGCAATCCAGAATCCGGTTGCTGAAAGCAGCGAACCGGGTGAAGTTGAAGAATCCGCGATCTGACCGAGGGAATTCATGGCTCACGCTTCCAGCGCCATCGCCACGGTCGATGGCCGTCCATTCTTTGAGAAGGCACTCAGCTTCGGCGTGAAGCAGAGCATCCTCTCGCCGAGCCGGCTCGACAGCATTCTGGCTGACGGCCCGAAAGGCATCGTGCAGATCGCCAATCATTTCGGCACAGCGCATTTGCGCACCGATCTCGAAAATGCGCGTGAGCGCATGGTCAATCTGGTCAGCCTGTACCTCGAAGAGAGTACGGGCAGTGACCTGCAAATGGCCGCCCTCGCCTTGCGCGACAAGTCGTTCCTGTCGCTCTCCAAAGGCGGCTCGGACCTACTGAAAATGCTGCATGCCATGCCGGACAGTACGCTGATCGGTGGCTACAGCGCCCTGCCGGAAGATCAGAAGAACTTCCTCAACGACAAAACCTTTGCCTC
>JAUYQT010000720.1 GCA_030697085.1 Azonexus sp.
CAACTGATCGATATCGGCAATGAGCTGTTGATCCGGCTCGATACCGAAATGATGCTTGCGCAGGCGTCCGGCGGCATCGATCAGCAGCGTTGTGGGCGTGCCTTGCGTCCCGTAGGCGCGCATGGTGTGCGGTATCGATCCGTTGCCTTCGGGGGCATCGAAGGCGACTGGAAAGGGCACGCGAAATTCGTGCAGATAGACCTCCAGTGCCGCCGGCGTCATGACGTGATGATGCTCGAACACCGTATGTAGACCGAGCACCACCAACGCTTCACTGTGCGGCCCTTGGCGATAGTTCAGCCACATCCGCACCGCCTGCGGCATGGCGCTCATGACGCAGGCCGGGCATAACATCTGAAAGGCGTGAATGAACACAACCTTGCCACGCAGTTCATCCAGCGTGATCGGCTTGTCACTGTTGAACCAGTGCGAGACGCGCAGCTCGGGTGCCGAGTCGGCCTGGTGGCCTGGCCTCATGGACGCAATTTGCTGAAAACAAAGCCGGCGTCTTTTTGCGCCGTATGGCACTGATGGCAGGCGCCGAGGGCATTGCCGGCGACGGCGCGATCTGTCGTGCTGTCGCCCTTGAAGCCTTCGTATCCCCAGCCGCCAGTAGCCGCGTATTTGCGTGCGTCACGATGCATGACGCCGACCACCTTGCGCGCGCCCTCGGTCACCGTGTTGTCGGCGGATTTGGCATCGAGCAGATCAAAAACGATGACCGCGCCGTCAGACCATTTGCCCGACTGATAGCCCTTTACCGCAGCCTTGTTGGCATAGAGATGGTGGATGCCGCCGAATGCATCATAGAGACTATGACCGGGATTGATGATCATGGATTTGACGTGATGCCAATCGCGGTAACCCTTGGGGTACGGCACCGGTGCCGGGTCAGCGGCCGCGGCAATGCTGGGCAGCGTGAAGGCAATGACTGTGACGGCAATTGCCATCTTCGTAGTAACTGTGCGCATGATCTTTTCCTTTCGACTAAAATTTGGCAGGGACATTGGACAACAACTACAGTGGCTAATTTATGGGCGCAGCGCCACCGCGGCAAGGGGGCACAAACCGGTGGGGTAGGCACTTTTCGGTGCATTTTGTTGATCACAAACGGTTAATTTATTTTCGGGGCGATATGGAACAGTTGAGCGTTCACCAGATGGTCGAAAGCATCATCGGCTGCAAATGGTCACTGACCGTGCTCAGTCTGGTGCGCAAGGGCGTGCGCCGCCCCGGTGAAATGGAGCACGCCATCGACGGACTGAGCGGGAAGGTGCTCAACGAACGCCTCACCAAACTGGTGCGCTACGGCATTCTGGATAAAGTGAGCTTCGCCGAAATTCCACCGCATGTGGAATACCGGATGACCGAATTCGGCAACAGCTTTACCGGGGTGCTGGACGAGGTTGATCGGTTGCAGCAGACATTGAGTGGAGGCCTCGATGTGCCGAAGGGTCACAGGCGGTAAGCGCAGACTGGCAAACCGGCTGCCTCATCGGGAGCCCGTTGCGTTATAAAAACTGGAAATCCAAGTGACATGCGGGAGCATCATCGACTCTGGCCTCCTTCGGCAATGGAGCGATTTCGCACTGAAAATATCGGAATCCTCCGGAAATTCTGCCGCATGCATCTGCTGCACCGCCCGTAGATAGGATTCTGGCTGCAATGCAGCGGAGCGGCCTTTCAGAAAACCGACTTCGGCAATTCTCGCTGCACGGAGCGAATCCATCAGTTATTTCCACTCACCGGCCGGTTACGCTCAAACCTGCCGGCCAGGCAAAAAAATCTGTATACCCTCGGGGCAACAACCGCTTCCGAGAGAGCGTGAAAATGAACCGCAATGGAAAAAAATCCCGAGCGGCCGCTCCTGGCCGATAGCTGGAGTTCGTCAAGTTACCTGTAAGCAGGCGATGGCAAAAAGCCGACGAATGACCGTCTCAGAGGGCGCGATGAGAAGAACGCTATTTCTTGTTCATCATGTCAAGTCGAGTTGGGATGGCGTTGCCCTGCCTGACAAAGAGGGGGTAATCGCCCCTGAAGTACATGTGGGCGAGACCCGCAAGCTCTGAAAGTAAAGACATGGTGGCTACGTGACACACTTCAATCCTCAATTCGGGTGCGACTGACGGCACTATTTGCGTGGAATGATGATCACGGGCGGCCGCAATTGACAGGGGGGCCGAACTACAAAGTCGGCGCGTTCAATTGCCGGATCTGCTGCATACCTGCCGCTCGAGCGAGAAACCGGATTACGGAGCGCGAACGGCCGCTTTTCTTCCTTGTTCAATCAGCCAACCGCAGCTTCTATTTTCCCAGCGTCGGCTCACGGTCGGGAGGGTGAGTGCGCCAGGCTGCGAAGCTGCCATTCAGTGTGATTGGCCGCAGATGGGCAGCTTACCTATGCATTGCTGACCGAATCAGCCGGCCTCTCGGATGGCGGCTCTGGCCGATTATGTAGAACTGCTCGATTAAGTGGACTACCTTATGGGTCAATCCGGCCGTTCGAGTCCCATCCCGCTTCGGTCAGCAATGTGTTGCTTACCTGCCACTCAGTTAAGCAGAGTCGCTTCAAGCCCAGCCAGGAAACCGGAAATTCCTCAAGCTCCATTCAAATACAAATCGGTTTCCTGCATCAAGAACGCCCCGTTTCCGGGGCGTTCTCTCGACTGCGGCGAGTGTTCAATCAATAGCGAGCATCGGACGGTTTCGGGTCTTTCGGCCAGTCCTTGGCCTTGTCCGGGAAGTCCGGACGCGGCTGGTGGGTGAAGTACTCGGCCACGTCGACCGCTTCCTGGTCGGACAGCCCGCCTTGACCAAGCGGGAAATTATCGTGGAAACCGATCGGCATGTTGCGCTTGACGAAGGCGGCAGCGGTATAGGTCCGGGCCATGCCGGCGCCGATATTGAAGGACTCGTCACCCCACAGTGGCGGATAAACCATCTTGCCGGCAGCGTTCCTCAGTCCTTCGCCGTTCTCGCCATGGCAAACCGCGCATTGTTCAGCGTAAATT
>JAUYQT010000722.1 GCA_030697085.1 Azonexus sp.
GAGGTGATCTGAAATGGCTTGGGCAACTGGGCTACATCAAGCCGAAATCGCAAGGCGGCCTGCACCGGCTCGCCGATACGAATACCTTTATCCGATTTATCGGCAACCTGCCAGTGGCGCAGGCGCGTGAGAACGGCCATCGCTTCGGGCAGGCTGGAAAAAGACTGATGCAAACCACTGCCGATTGACAATCGGTACTGGCGCGTCAGCGCATGATAGGAAAGTCGATAGGTCTGACTGCGGCTCATCAGCTTTTCGTCAAGCCAATACCAACGCTCTTTCGAGAGCTCGAAATCGGCGACAAAATACAGCATCAAGCCTTTGGTCACCGCCTCTTCCAAGCGCTGATTCAGTTCAAAATTGAAATCAGCCGAGAGGGCATAACCGTCATCAGTGGCTGAAATTTGCGGGCTGGTGATGTCTATTTCTGCGGTCCACGCCAAAAAAGGCATGAAAACCAGCAGCAAAAGCCACCGATGCAGTCGTTTAGCCATGCTTTTCAAGAAGACAGTAGTAGAAACCATCGTGTTCGGCATTGGGCAATAGCTGCTCTTCATGACTGCGCCGAGCCAGCGGCTGCCGAGCCAGGAAGTTTGCCACCTGTATTCCATTTTCAGCAGGGAATACCGAACAAGTGGCGTAAAGCAGTTTACCGCCGGGCCGGACGACCTGCCACAGCGCATCGAGAATGCGCGCCTGCGCCGCCGCGAAACTGGCGATATCGCTTTCGCGACGCAACCATTTGCTGTCCGGATTACGCCGCACGACTCCGCTCGCGGTACACGGCACGTCGGCCAGTACAGCATCGAAAAACTGGCCATCCCACCACGTATTCAGTTTGGCGCAATCGCCGGCCTTGATCGCGGCGCCAAGGCCGAGACGGGTCAAATTGGCCTCAACTCGCCGACAGCGCGCCGGTTTGAGATCAAGCGCCAGCATGTCGAGTCGGGTACGTTCGAGCAGATGTGCCGTCTTGCCACCCGGTGCGGCGCAGGCGTCGAGCACCCGGCTATTCGGCACCGGATCAAGCAATGCCGCGGCGCGCTGGGCACCAGGGTCCTGCACGGAAACCAGGCCGGCGGCAAAACCGGGCAGACGCTCAACCGGCAGCGGCTTTTCGAGCAGCAGGCCAAAGTGACCGATCGGGCGGGCAGGAATGCCTTCAGCGCTCAGCCGTTCGAGATATTCGGCCCGCGTCGAACGCCGCTGATTGACCCGCAAAGCCATCGGTGGCG
>JAUYQT010000736.1 GCA_030697085.1 Azonexus sp.
TATTTACGCCGACCATGGCGCGGCGAATGATTTCGATGTTTTGCGGCTTGAACTTCAGGTCGCGGATGGGCTCTGGTTCAATCAGGCGTGCGACACCGGTTTTGGTGTCGGTAATGTGGCGCACGATGTGGGGCCGGAACATCACGCCATTATTGGCGATGATGGCGGTTGCCTGAGCCAGTTGTATCGGCGTGTAAGCGTTGTAGCCCTGGCCGATACCGATTGAAATGGTTTCGCCGGCATACCATTTCTGCTGCTCCGGTTTTTTGAAGCGCTGTTTCTTCCATTCTTGCGAGGGCAGCACGCCCTTCGTTTCGCTGGCGCCATCCCGGCCGAGATCGATGCCGGTGCGCTGACCAAAACCGAGCTGGCCCATGAATTTGGAAATGTTGTCGATTCCCATGTCGTTGGCCAGCTGGTAGTAATAAGTGTCGCAGGACTCGACAATCGATTTGTACATATCGACGATGCCGTGACCGCCCTTTTTGTCGTCACGGAAACGGTGGTTGCCGAAAATGAAATGACCGGGATCGCTGATTGCCTGGTGGGGCGTGCGTTTGCCCATTTCCAGCGCGGCCAGCGCCATGAAAGGCTGGAAGGTTGAGCCGGGCGGATAGGCACCATTGATGGCACGATTCACCATAGGTTTGCTTGGATGCTCGTTCAGCTCTTTCCAGTTGTCGGAGGTGATGCCATCAACGAACAGGTTGGGGTCGTAAGTCGGGTTGGAGACCAGGGCCAGAATACCGCCGGTTGAAGGCTCAATCGCCACCAGCGCCCCCTTGCGTTCGCCAAACGCCTGTTCGGTGATCTCCTGCAGCTTGGCATCCAGGGTCAACGCCAGATTATTTCCAGAAACCGGCGGGATGCGTTTCAGGCTACGAACGGCGCGGCCAGCGGAATCGATTTCAATTTCTTCGTAGCCCGTTTCGCCATGCAGCTCAAACTCATAATGCTGCTCCAGACCATTCTTGCCGATATGCTCCGTTCCCTTGTACTCGGCACCCCTTTCCTCCTCATCGATCCACTTGAGGTCACGGTCAGTAATCCGCCCGATGTAGCCGATGGCATGCGAGGCGACATTGCTCAACGGGTACTGGCGAAATAGGCGCGCCTTGACCTCTACGCCGGGGAAACGGTAGCGCTGGGCGGTGAAACGGGCAACTTCAGCATCGGTCAGACGCGTGCGGATGGGAATCGATTCAAAATTCTTCGCTTCATCCATCACCCTTTTGAAGCGCTTGCGATCCTTTGGCTGAATGTCAATCAGTGTCGCCAGAGCGTCAATGGATGCTTCCAGATCGGGGATTCGGGAAGGGGTTATTTCCAGCGTGAAGGCCGAGTAATTGCGGGCCAGCACGATGCCGTGACGGTCGGTAATGACCCCACGATTCGGTACTATGGGGATCAGCGCAATCCGGTTGTCTTCAGCCCGCGTCTGATAAAAATCATGCTGGATAACTTGCAGCCAGATAAAACGCCCAATCAGCAAAGCGAAGGCGAGCAGGATCGCTAGCGCTGCAAAGCCAAGGCGGAAGCGGAAACGATCGAGATCGCTGTCTGAATTGTGGAAGTCACCCACGAACGATGGCCTGTCTAAATCGGTCGGTCAGGATCCTGCTTCTCAGGCCGATACTGAGGCAGAAGCAGAAGATAAGTCACGGGAATCCAGAGCGCGGCGGCGACGATGGGAGGGATAAAAAAACTCCAGCCGGGAAAATCAGCGCCCACGAGCATACGCATCAAGACCTGAATGACTTGCGTTGCGATCAATAGC
>JAUYQT010000739.1 GCA_030697085.1 Azonexus sp.
TGCGAAGTAGAACTGCGCCTGAACCGTCGTTTTGCCCCCGAACTCTATATCGACCTTGTGCCAGCCAGCACAAAATACGACGAATGGGCCGTCCGAATGCACCGCTTCGCTGAAGCCGGACGCCTCGACCACGTTTGCGCCCGCGGCGAACTGACACCGACGCAGCTATCCGAGCTTGCCCAAGTCATTGTCACTTTTCATAACCAGGCGGCCATCGCCATGCCCGACACCGCGTTTGGCCAACCGGATCAAGTACTCGCCCCGACAGAGGAAAACTTTGTCGAATTACTGCAATTGCTGCCGGAAGAACAGACGCGTCTGGAAAAACTACAGGACTGGAGCCGTAATGAATTCATGCGGCACAGAGAACGAATCGCAACCCGCAAGAACCGCGGGCGCATCCGCGAATGTCACGGCGATCTCCATCTGGGCAATCTGGTTTTAATCGACGGCAAGATCACCCCTTTCGACTGCATTGAATTTAACGAAAATCTCCGCTGGATCGATGTCATCTCCGAAATCGCATTCACCTACAGCGACCTGCTGGATCATCAGCGCCCCGACCTGGCCGGCTGGCTGCTCAACGAATGGCTGGCTTGTTCCGGCGATTTTGAAGGTGTGCCACTGCTCCGCTTCTATGCCGTATACCGTGCTCTGGTTCGCGCCAAAGTCGCCGCCATTCGCAACGCCGCAGCCCAGGCCAGCGAATATTTAACAATGGCAGAGAAACTGATTTCTCCCTCCGAGCCAAGCTTAACAATCACCTTCGGCCTCTCCGGATCAGGCAAAACCACCGTCAGCACAGCCATGATCCTCGCCGACACCAGCGCGACCACATTGCGCCTGCGCTCAGACATCGAACGCAAACGCCTCTTCGGCTTAACCGCCGATGCCACTAGCCATTCCGATTTGGGCTGCGGTATTTATACCGCCGAGAGCAATGCACAGACCTACGCCCATTTGGCCAAAATATCAGCTGAACTTTTGATGAATGGCTGGTCAGTCATCATCGATGCCGCTTTTCTCAAACGCCAGCAACGCGACATTTTTCGCGCCCTGGCCGATGATTTCGGCGTGCCATTCAAAATTAGCGCCTGCAGCGCCTTTCCCCCAGGGCCAGCTCTTGATTTTATGGTCCCAGGGCAAGCATTTGACCCTATCGTCGCAGCACTACAACAGCGCATCACGCAACGTTGCGGCGATGCCTCCGAGGCAACACTCGCCGTTCTTGAACAACAACTGACTCAAATCGAGTTGCTCGACAATGACGAAATACAGTTCGTTATTAGTCCGTGAATCGCCAACACGCTATCTCGAAGCCTACGACAAAGGCCAAGTAGCTGTTTGCTAAAAAGCTGACCTATCACCTTCTCAATTCGGTCCCGTTCCCCTACTTTTCAATTCGAGAGCGAAAGCACTGAGGCTTTCGCCGACCAGCTTCACTCACGCCATAATCCCGTTGTACTTCAAGGTTGAATCGCCTGGCAAAAAAAATCCGCCGAAGCGGATTTTTTCAGCACAAATGATTATTAGCTTATTTGGTGCTTTTACGACGACGGGCGAAACCGGCGCCAAGAAGACCCAAACCAACCAAAGCCAGCGAAGCCGGCTCCGGGATGGCATTAGTCTTGATTGAAAGCGTACCGCTGAGTGGCCAAGCGCCAGCGTTGGTGGTGCTGTATGAAGAATCCATACGAGCATCGGCGATAACACCACCAACATTCAAACTATTGGTATCAAAGTGAAAAGCTGCGGGGGCTGAATTGTCCACTACGTTCAGGTAACCAAAGCCATTACCACCGACGTGTGCAGAATTGCCACCAGCTGATGCGGCAAGGAGAGAGCCAGTACGCAAACCCAAACCAAGCGTAAAGCTAGTCGTACTCACACCCGCGTACTCAAGCCACAAATCACCATCGGTAGCTTTGGCAATATCCCCAGCCACAGTAGAACCTGCTGCAGATGGGTTCAAGACGGTACCGGTGGTAACGCTGTCCGTGTAGAGCTTGACACTACCACCCACAAAGTCGATGGCCAAAGCATTAGCGAAACCAGCGGCACCAAGCGTTGCGCCGGAATATTTCACAACATTAGCACCCACTAAACCGTACCAGGCACCAACCGTGTAGCCAGTAAAAAAGTAAGTCAGTTGGGTGTTGTTTTGTCCGGAAGTCCAAGTGGTGCCTAGGCCACCAGAATTGTTGATCTGGGTCACAATACCAACACCTGACAGCGTATCAGTAACCCTTGCCAAGGCGGTCTCCCAAATGGTGCTCGAGACCAGTTGATCGCCTGGATTAAACGAAACGCCATTAACAGTAACCATTGATGCGTTCGCTGCAAAAGCTGCCGTGCCAAGAGCGATGGCAGCAACGAGGGGTTTTAAATTTGTCATTTGATTCTCCGAAGAAGGATAGGTTATTGCCAGCAATCAACGATAAGCATCATATATGCCATAATTTTAACCAATCATCTAAGCCAATGATTTTAAATAATAAAAAATAAAAATTGGCTACTGAGAAAAAGCCCGAAACACCATGCTGTAAAAAATACCGACATATCGAATAGCAAAACGGATAAATGAAAGTTGCCAAGCGTGACCTAACGCCAAGCAACTTCCGGCATCCTGCCTTACGATTACCAAATCGCCCTCTCAGCCAAGGCAATCATGCAAACCTCAGACCTGATTAAGATCGCCACAACAGCCCCTTCAGCTGACAACAGCCAGCCATGGCAATTTTCTGCAAGCCCAGAGGGAATTGTTTGTCGCTACAAAGACCGCGCTGTCAAGCAAGATCCCTTCGGCCCGCTCGGCCACGGCACGTTGATGTCAGCTGGTGCACTTCTGGAAAATATCAATACGCTCTGTCCCAGACAGGCTGCCCCTCCCCAACTCAGTATCGATGCAGCGCGTTGGTCCATCGTCACCGACTTCTCGGCCTGGCCGGACTCTCCGGACTCAGCAATCGTCAATTTGTTATCTTCCAGGCACACCAATCGCCACCCTTTTGCTGCTTTGCCAACGCAACCGATTGGTAACGTAAAGCACGCCTTTTCAACACAAATAATCACGTTGACCGCAGCGGAATCGATCAGGCGACTGGCTAACGCCCTAACCGACTGCTCAATCGCCCGCTTCAACGATCAGGAGCTTCACGAATGGCTATTCTCCAGCCTGCGTTGGACACCCACAGAAGTTGATTCAGGCACCGGGCTAGACCTCAAAACACTCCACCTTCCTCCCGGTGGTCGACAATTCATGCAATGGATCGCACCGTGGGAACGCATGAAATTGCTTAATCGCTTCGGTATTTATCGAATCCTCGCTGCGGCCGATTCCGCGCTGTTTCGCCAGGCACCGGGCGTCATGGCTTTTGTTGGCGGACAAACGCCAAAAGACGTTCTCGAATGTGGTCAGTTGATGCAGCGAACCTGGCTGGCGCTCAACGCTCAGGGCATTGCCGTTCACCCCTATTACGCACTAACTGACCTAGGCAATCGCCTTCGGCAAAAAAAGCTGGATGGGCGCTGGGCCGCTAAAATTCAAGGCGCGCAGACAATGGCGGCAGAGGTATTGCAACTAGGCCGCGATGAACAAGTACACATGCTTTTCCGAATCGGCACGCCACGGCAAATCCCTGTTCGCTCCAAGCGCCTTCCCGTCACCGCATTCATGGAAGCGAGTTTGGGAGTGTGAGCACCATACAGAAAACCCGGGAAGCTTCGGATATTCACTCCCTACCCTGTTTTCTTCAGTTGCTGCGTCACCAGAAATCGCATTAAACGCTGCAACGGATTGCGATGTCCGCCTGGGCGCCAGGTTCTGACATAGCGCATTCGATAGGCATCAAACTGGCTACCCCAGGGCGCCAGTTTGACGCCCGGCCGCTGCAAAGCCAGTTTTAGCACCTCCACCGCTGCCACGCCGGCGCAAAGCTGGCAGGATGCAATACACGATGGCCCTCGCCGCTCGGCAAGATTGATGCGGCTCATATCGACGACATAACCGCGTTGCAGCATGGCTGGCGAAAGCCCGACCAGGAAGCGGATGGCCATTTCCATTTCGTCACAGCCTTCAAAGCCAAAATACTGCTCAAAGGGCATGCCCCCCGGCCCAAACACCAGTAGTGCCGTACCCAAACCCAGCGGCGCGGCAGTAACCACCGGTATTCCTTTACGCTCGCAAGCGGCAAAAGTCATACGCCGCGCCTCAAAAGCGAAGAAGTCCAGGCCATCGACATAAACATCAACGCCATCGAGAAAGTCATCCAGGCAAGACTGGTCAATGCCCTTGGGGAAGATTCTAAGATCCAGTTGAGGATTAATATCCAGCGCCAATTCGCTAAGCACCTCGATTTTCGAGCGATCAAGACTCTGCATGGTGGCGCCCACCTGGCGATTGAAATTGACGATATCAAACACGTCAAAATCAGCAATTGAAAATTTCCCGATACCAAGGCGGGCCAGCGTTAATAGATGCACGCCACCAACCCCACCCAACCCACCGATTCCTATTCGCGATTCACGTAGTTTTGCCTGCTCCGCTTCAGTCACCCAACCAATGTTGCGTGAAAAGGCAGTGTCATAATTAAAGCTTCTCATCCCGACTCCTACGCGATCTGTTTTAGGATTACACTTTCCTTCCGGACATTAGCCGAAACGCACCCAACTGCCAATGATTAGCCTGGTTACCGATATAAAATTATCGATCCGCAACCTGACCCGAAATATTAATCGGACGCTGGTTGCAGGCTTTACAGTAGCCGGTGGAGTGATGGCATTCCTTCTCGCAGGCGGATTCATCAACTGGATATTTTATGACATGCGCGAGGCCACGATTCATTCGCAGCTTGGTCATATTCAGATTGTTCGCCCCGGCTATTTCGACAAGGGCATATCCGACCCTTATTCATTTTTACTACCGGCCGTCTCGCCCGAACTAAAACTACTGGAAGAAACTCCAAGCGTCACCAGTGTGACCCCACGCCTGGCATTCAGCGGGCTAGCCAGCCGTGAAGAGGTGACGATTCCGTTTATCGGCGAAGGCATCGATCCTGAACGTGAACGCCCGATCAGCACCCGACTCACCATTATGGAAGGCCGCGACCTGGCGAACATGAAGGATGCCGAGATCATTCTCGGCGAAGGACTGGCGCGTAGCCTGGGCGCCAGACTCGGCGATGCCATTGTTTTGCTCGGCACCACTGCAAATGGCAGCACCAACGCCATTGAACTCAAATTTGTGGGTACTTTTGCCACCATCAGTAAAGATTACGACGACACCGCCTTACGGATACCCATTCCATTCGCCAGAAAGTTGATGCGGGTAGAAGGTTCGACCTCGTGGGTTGTACTTTTGAAAAATACGGACGACACCGCAAAAGTCGTCGACTCAGTCTCAGGCAAACTTCCTGTGGCTGACTTTGAAATCACGCCGTGGTTCCAGTTGGCCGACTTCTACAACAAAACAGTCGCCCTCTTCTCAAAACAGATCGATGTCATGAAGATCATTATTGGCCTGATCATCGTGCTAACCATCTCCAACACTCAAACCATGAGCGTTCTCGAGCGCACCACCGAAATCGGAACCAGCCTTGCGATTGGCCTGCGAAATAATGACGTATTGCGCCTTTTCCTCGTTGAAGGCTTGCTCATCGGCGTGATTGGCGGCGTCATCGGTATCGTGCTGGGCTATGGGTTCGCGGCAGCGATTTCTGCTATTGGCATTCCCATGCCACCACCACCTGGCATGACTCACGGCTTTACTGGACAGATTCTGGTCAGCGGCCCCCTCGCACTCGACGCCCTGGTACTGGCCCTGGTCACGACACTTATTGCAAGCGTCATGCCGGCCTGGCGCGCCAGTCGGATGAATATTGTTGATGCCTTGCGCTGTAACCAGTAAATGAGCACCCGCTTATTCTCCCTCGCTTTCAGGAACATCATTCGCCAGCGGGCACGCTCGGCCGCGACACTAACGGCAATAGCGATTGGCGTCGTCGGCTTGATTCTCGCCGGCGGCTTCGTGCAGGATATTTTTATCCAGTTGGGCGAAGCGATGATCCACTCGCAAACTGGCCACATTCAGGTGACAAAACAAGGGTATCGCGAGGGGAAAAATCATTCACCCGACAAATACCTGATCGAAAACGCGGACCAGCTCAAAGCGGCCCTCGAGAAAGGCCAGCCTGAAATCCAGCAAACCATGGCCCGCCTCGGCTTCAGTGGCCTGGTCAATAATGGCAAACGTGATCTCGGCATCATTGGCGAGGGCATTGAGCCCGACGCCGAAGCTGATGTCGGGACATACCTCCAGTTTGTCGAAGGACGTGCCCTCAAAAATAGCGACATCGACGGCATTGTCGTCGGCCAGGGCGTTGCCACATCACTTGGCTTGAAAATCGGCGACCGCATCACCCTCGTTATTACGCTTTCACAAGGGGCAGTCAATACGCTTGATTTCGAGCTCGTCGGCATTTTCCAGAGTTTCTCGAAAGAATTCGACGCCCGCGCGGTGCGCATTCCACTGGAAGCCGCGAAATTGCTGATGGATACATCCGCCGCCCATTTGCTGGTTGTCATGCTCACGCACACTGAAAATACGAATGCTGCGGTCAACGCGATAAAAGGCCGTATTTCTACACAAGGATTTGAAGTCACCGCATGGAACGAACTCTCCGACTTCTATGAAAAAACCGTACAACTCTACGACCGCCAGTTTGGCGTCCTGCGCCTGATCATCCTCATCATGGTTCTGCTCAGCGTCGTCAACAGCGTCAACATGACCCTGTTTGAAAGAACCCGTGAATTCGGCACCATGCGCGCCATCGGTGACCGGTCCAGCTTCATATTTAAACTTGTTATGACTGAAAGCTTTCTCCTCGGCGTTTTTGGCGCAACGATCGGCATGACCTTAGGCTGCTTGGCCGCCCTTGGCATCTCCGCCATTGGCATTCCAATGCCACCGCCACCCAACGCAAATCTCGGTTACATCGCATTAATCCGGCTCGACCCAGGCACCGTTTTAATCGCCGGCCTGATTGGCTTTACGGCGACGGTACTGGCCACTATTCTGCCCGCTCGCCGCGCTGCCCGGCTCGACATCGTCGATGCGCTTCGTCATGGCGTCTGATCATCGTTGTGAAATACACCACGTTCAAAATAAATGTTGCAGCACAATATAAAGCCGTTTCCGTTATGATTATGAACTATGACATTGACCGGCTCGGTCGGCCTGCGACCTGATTGAGAGGAAAAACCATGACTTGTACAAACACCAAATCTGCCACCAAATGGCTGATGATCGCGGCCACAGCCTTCATTTTTACCGGCTGCGCCAGCAACTACCCCGCAGCGCCAACGTCAGCAGCCTCGGCTGACT
>JAUYQT010000826.1 GCA_030697085.1 Azonexus sp.
AGACGCCGAGACGTTCATCGATAACGACAATGTGCCGCCTGAAGTGCTCGCTGAGCTTGAGCGTGTTCAGCCGGAGGTAATGGCGCTATTGCAACCCGAGACGTAATCATGACCCTCGAAGGCCCGAATGCTATCAAATCAAAATACGGAGGAGCCGCGTGCGAACCAGATTAGGCAGAAAGCATCGAGGCGAGCTCAGTAAACTATCGCTACGCGCATCAGCATTTATGCCCCGCCAGTAACGGCTATCGCTGCACAACTAATCCGGCTGTAAAGCGCTCAAGCGACTCCGAGTCAATGACCGCTTGAGAACGGCGCATGCCATGAATCATTGCATTGGGAAAATCCGGAGCGGCAAGTTGTCGCCGAACAGGGTATTTTGCAGCACTTACACTTCGTTCCACCTCTTAGCGAAGTAAGTACGCCATCGCCCTAAGCCGGCAAATCCATCTCGACCGTCAAACCGCCGCCGACCTTGTTTTTTGCCTCAATTTTGCCGTCGACCGCAGCAATCACCCGTCGGGCAATGGCCAAGCCCAGGCCGTAACCGCCCGCAGCACTTTGGCCGTCGGCGCGGAAAAATGGTTTGAAAATATTGTCCAGCTGGCTTTCCGGCACGCCCGGACCGTCGTCGCCAATACTGATCCGGAAGCGGCCACTTTCGGCCCGCCCGGCTGCAATGTGAATCACACCGTCGGCCGGCGAAAAACGCAGGGCATTGCGCACGACGTTTTCGATGGCACGGTGCAGCAGTTCGGGGTTGGCCCTGATTTCAGCCATTTCGCCCGGCGCATAGACAATGCTGACCTGCTTTGCCGCGCCTTCAAAGCGGGCATCCTCAACGATATCGGCCAGCAACTCGCCCATGTCGACGTCCTCCAGCGGGCCGGCGACGCCCGCTTCGAGCCGGGAGAGGGTCAGCAGTTCGCCGACCAACCCGTTCATGCGTTCGCCTTCGCGCTCGATGCGCCGCAGGGAATCGGCCATCCGCGCTGGTTGCTGGCGGGCCAGGCCAATCGCTGCCTGGAGCCGGGCCAGCGGCGAGCGCATTTCGTGCGAGACATCGTGGAGAAGGCGTTTTTGCCCGGCCATCAGGGCCTGCAGGCGTTCGGTCATGCGATCGAAATTGTCGCCGAGGTCGGCCAGTTCATCACGCCGACCGCCCATGCGCGGGCTGACCCGAACCTCGAGATTGCCCTCTGCTGCCGCATCGAAAGCCTGGCGCAGGTGCCGAATCGGCTTGGCGATGTACCAGGCCAGCCCGGCGGCACAAAGCAGGCTGGCCAGCAGGCCGACGAACATTGGCAAAAGAGGTAGACGATCGCGGCCGGGCGGCCTGCCACCGGGCGGCAGACGCGGATGATGGTTTGGTTCGCCGCGTTCAAAGGCCGGCGGTGGTCGCTCACCAAAATCTGGCTGGAATGCGCCCGGCGGCATTCTTCCCTCGCCCGCCAGGCGTTCCTCAAACTGCTGCCGCTCGACCCAGAACAGGGCGCCGGTGCCGAGCACGGCGGCCATCTGGGCGAGCCAGATGAAGATAAAGAATTTCCAGAACAGGCGCCCCACTTTATTCCCGGATCAACTGGTAGCCCTGCCGATAGACCGTCTGAATGCAGGAGCGGCCATCCGGCAAGGTGCCGAGTTTGTGGCGGATGCTCGACAGATGCACGTCGATGCTCCGGTCGAAACGCGCCAGCGTCCGGCCCAGCGCCTGCTCCGAGAGATCGCTCTTGCTCACCGGGCGGCCGGCGTGGCGGGCGAGCATTTCGACCAGATTGAATTCGGTGCTGGTCAGATCGACCGCCGCCCCGGCCCACTCAACGCGGCGCAAGGCCGGGTGCACGGACAAGTCGCCGACGACGAGGGGGGCATTCGCCGGCTCGCTGGCCGGTGCCGAACGCCGGAGAATGGCCCGCAATCGGGCGGCCAGTTCGCGTGGCTGACA
>JAUYQT010000835.1 GCA_030697085.1 Azonexus sp.
CGCCGAAACCTGACCGGCGCTAACCTGCAGGCTATCTCGCTCCGTCAGCGTGAAGTCGGCACGCAGATCGAACAGACGGGAAGTGTATGAATCAATCCAGTCGTGGTGATCAACCAATCCATCATCATTTTGCTGACGATAGGTGAGGCGAAAATTGCCTGACTCACCGAGTTTTCCACCGCTACGCATACCGTAATCGCGAACATTCTGGCTGCCGTAATGAGTGCTCACCGAAACGCCCTGCACCAGGGAAGGATCGACGGTAATAATGTTGATCACGCCGAGAAAGGCATTTGAACCGTAGGAAACGGCATTCGTCCCGCGGACGATTTCGATGCGTTCGATATCTTCAATCGCCACCGGAATAATGGCCCAATTGACGCCGTTGCTAAACGCTGAGGAATACATCGAACGGCCATCGAGCAAGACCTGAAGACGCGGGAAAATTCCTCATCGGTCAACCCGTGATAGGTCACCCGTGCCGCTTCGGTCGTGTTGGGATAAGTTTGAAATCCCGGCACCAGGCGAAAGATATCGTTCAGGTCACGAATTGGCAGCGTGCGAATCATCTCGCGGTCAATCACCGTGACGGAGGTTGGCGCATCGGCCAGGCGCTGCGGCAATCGGCTGACCGAGGCCACAATGGGCAATTCGCTGAAGAACATATCTTCATCCGCGGCAAAAGCATGGCCGGTCGGGCAGATAGCTGCCAGCGCAAATCCATATCGCGTGAATTGTACCCAGGATGTTTGCACCGTATTCACCCTATAAATTGCCAACGTCACCCGGCGCGGCCAAAGCCAGCTTCCAGGCACTGGCAAAACATGCCGACTGGGCACCCATTTCTGCCCCATGCCGCCGGGTCGCCACGAGGCATAAAGCCAACCCGCCCTGATCCACCGCTGTCACGGCTTCAACATCGATTTCCTGCACACCAACCCGCGTCAGGGCATGCATAAAGTCATTGCGCAGGGTGGCGTTCAAGCCGCCCATAATGCGCATGACCTTGCGTCCGCCGAGTTCATGCAGCGAGAAAATCGTCGCCTGGCCTTCAGCCAGCGCAGCATTCAACGCATCCTCAATCAAAATTTGATTGATCGGCCCGGTCTGAAAACGGGCGCCGAAGAGGTTGCCGACCCGGCTTACCACGGTCGCCGGGACATCAATTACCGGTGAACCGAATAGCGAAAACTCAAAACCCGCGATGTGACCGACCTCAAGCGCCAGACTGCTGCGCAGCATGATCCCGGATAAAGATAGATTTTCAATCGCCCCCTCGCCGATAGCGCCGCCATAACCAATTTTGATGCTGGGTGGCGAGCAAAACCGAATACGCTGATGCCGTCTTTGATCCAGCATTGGTCGGCCCGCCTTCCTGTGAAATCAATATTTTTACCAAGTCTAGCAAACCTTTATGGCAGTTTTAGCGCGATATTCAGCATTATTGACTTTTGCCGGCCCGCTCGGTATTGTCCGCAGCACACTGGCAAGTTGCCAGCTGCGCCG
>JAUYQT010000028.1 GCA_030697085.1 Azonexus sp.
GGGTTATTGGTCAAACATTCAGTGCGAAAAAAGCAGAAATGGCCTCTACAGGGGTTAATCACTGGCACTTAACCCCTACTAGGGGTTATTCGCCAAAAAGGCATAAAACTGAATTTTTCGTCAGCTTCAGGGGGTATCCAATAGGGCTTATCCCCTATTAGGGGGCAAGTGACTTTAATGGCTTGTATTTAAACAATTATGGCACTTACAGGGGTTATCTGCTGGTGGATTACACCTAGTAAGAGTAGACAAATGGGGGTAGGGAGCACATGCGGAACAAAATTGTAGAAACCGTTTTGAATGGTATCGATACGCGATTAAACGAATTGTACGAGGCGGCCTATATGGCCATCGATAACCATTGGGTATGGATTCGTGAGATGGAGAAGCGCTTTTCTGGCTGGGAGCAGAAAAGTCGCCTCCAAGTGAGGTGCGTGAAAACAGGGAACTCAATTCAGCTCGGATGGAGCGAAATAAGATGGACGGGCTCAAAAGCAACCTCTGGAAGAACGGCGCTGCGCATCTATATCAAGCGCCCAAAGAATTCTCATCAGTACACCCTTTCCAAACTACGGGGATTGGCTAGGGACTGGGAGGCTGACGCAGTTGAAGCCTTGGAATTGGAACTTGCAAAGGTTCGCCGCGAAGCCCATTTCCTTGTGAAAGCCATCGGCAATATTCAGAACTCTCAGGGCATCCGTTGCCCAATTGCTGAAGAAGATCCCATGGACGAGCAAGACTAAAACCCCGCTTGCAGTCACTTGTTCACCAGGTGACTGCTGGAGGTGTTTTCTCCAAATGCAGCAATCAAGAATAAGGAACGCAACAAGAATGTCGATGTTGAAAATTCGTCCGGAAACAGAAGTCCTGGCCGAGATATCTGGCTATCTGTCTGCCTATATCCAAGGCCGGCTCGCCTTCAAGTTATTCCGTCGCACAGGCAATCCAGTTGTTTGTCCATATGCACCAGAGATTGAGGCTGAAATTTCATCCATCACCAATGAACGCATGCATGGCTGGCAGGACGGTTATCTGAGCGAGCAAATAGCGATGGGGTTGCCTCAAATAGAATCCACGGATAAAGCCTGATGCAAACGCAAACAACTTCACTGCTCTTCGGACTTCTGGCCCTTGGTGCCTTGGCCAACCCAGCAAGTGCCGACTATCAGCTCAATGGCCGGATAGTCCGGGTTCCTTATCTGTACTTACAATCCGTACATCCGGCAGTCCAGGTTTCGTAATACTGAGCTCTCGCCGCTGGGTGACAAGGCGCTTACCAGCCACCTGCGCCCTGATCCACGGCAGAACCTCTTTCTGCGTCTTAATTTTCTTGGCCGCAAGCATCTGAAATGCAGTGAGAACAATCGCTGGATATTTTTCGCAGCAACCTGTTAGTTCTGGTCGATGTAGTACTCTTTTCAGATGTGGCCGTTTGTTTGGCTGAAACGCTGACCTCGACGATTCGGCAAGTCAAACACGCATGGAGTGATCATGGATAAATTGAAGAAGGAATTTCTGCTCGGGTTCAAGGAGGGATGGATCGCCTTCTGGTCCCCATTTTCCGAACTTTTCCGGGCGATCTCCGCAACGTGGCATCGGCACATCATCGCGCCGCGCGAGGATCATAATTGACACGCTTAGCGTGAAAGAGTTGGTTATCAGGGTGACGAAACCCCTGACCAGTAAAGGCCATACCAAGGAAGCGTTGGCGATCAAGCTCGTGCTTGCGCGATGAAGCCGAACTTGATTAGCGCCTTGATCCAGCGAGGGGCGTTACGTTGAACGGAAAGCGCTTCATAGTCAGTGGCGGAGTCCCGGTAATATTCGCGCCGCTTGAGCATGAAAAAGATGGTGCGAAGAATCTTGTGGCCGATAGCAATAATGGCGCGCTTGTAGCCACGCCGAATAACGAGTGACGGGAATTTCGACTTAAACACGGACGTTGTTCGACTTGCGGCATGGGCGAACTCGCAAAGCAGGCGACGGACGTAGAGGTTGCCCTTGCGAAGGTGACCCGACTTGCGCTTGCCGGCCGACTCATTGTTGCCGGGGCAGATACCGACCCAGGAAGCCAAACGATCCGCGCTGCCGAAGGCATCCATATCGGTGCCAATTTCGATCAATAACATGGCAGCGCCGATCAGGTCGTCGCCGGGGATCGTCTGCAACATCACCAAGGCATTGCGCTCGGATTCGAGTTCGGCCAACAGACGTGCATCGAAGCGGGAAATGCGTGCCTCAATCTCCTCGATATGCTGCATCAGTTCGTCGAGCACGAAGCAGTGGCTGGCCGTCAATTCTCCTTGCAAGGCGTCAAAGATTTCCTCGCGGCCCGCCTTCAGTCGCGCGCTGGCCAACCTGAACACCTCGTGGACGGGTTGTTCGGTGATGATCGCCTTAACCATAGCACGTGCGGATTTGCCGTGAAGATCACTGACCACCACACCCAGGCGAATACCGCTGTCGGTCAGCACCTTGTGCAACCGGTTTTTCTCCGACGCCAACTGACCAACCAGTTTTTGCCGCTGGCGAGCGATCAGGCGTAGCTCCCGCAGTTTGGCCGGCGGCACAAACGAACCGCGCAGCAATCCCGCACGGGCCAATGTCGCCAGCCAGTGGGCGTCACCCACGTCCGTCTTGCGACCTGGAACATTCTTGACGTGGCGCGCATTGACCACTTTGGCACGGATGCCCACGACCCAGACTGACCGACCCGCCGACCCGAATGCTTCGCGGATCGGGCGCTTCGTCACCACCGTCGCTTTCAACGAAACCGTGAACGCCTAACCTTTGCCGTCACCAGCAGTATGTGCAAATTTTGCACATACTGCGCCCTCAACCAGCTCCGCTTCCTTGAACCATCTGGCGCAATGCCGGAAGGTTTTCGTCAAAGTTATCACAGCGTAAAACCAATGCGCCGCCCCGAACTTCTTCCAGGCACCCGTTTAGACGCCGCCTGAAACTTGTCATTACCCACAAGGTGTCGCGTTAGGCGCCCCTTTTGATGGTCTGTAAGCCCGGACTCCGCAATCATTTGTGGCCAATGCGCTACTGCCTTCGCTGCCGTCTCCCGTAAAGCCTTCTCTGCCGGTTTTTCCGGGATTCCCAGCGCGGCGCAGAATTCCCGCAAGACGGCAGGCGTCAACAATGGTTTCCCCGCCAAAGCAGCACCGGGCACCGATGCGCGAATACGCGGCTTTGCATCCACCACAGGCGGAAGCATGTGCATCGCATGGCCACTCCGAGCATTGAAAGCGGCATAAGCCACCACGTCATAGGCCGGCGACAGCTCTGGGATCCGTCCATCCCGGTAATAAATCCCCATGTTTTTTAAGTGCATGTCAGGATTGCCGAGCAATTCATTAACCAACAGCCGACGAAGCAATTCATGAACCGCCAACTCCCCGAGAGAAGGGGTATCCATCATCAAGCGGGCAACCGTCAGATAGCTTGTCGAATACTTTGCCTCGGGTTGGATTCCCATGATCTGCGCGAAATCTTCACAGTGAATCCGACCCGCCGGAGAGCGATCAAATCGCGTTATAGCAAGAAACATCGTCTGGCTGTCACTGTCACCCAAGTCGTAATGGTGCTCCACCTCAAGGCGTTCCAGGGGCACCAGTTCGGCATGGCAAGTCGTAACGCCAGCGATCCTCGCCAGTCGCAATGACAGATCTTCAACCTCCGGCATTTTCCCGTAACCAACGACCGGCAATTTGGCGATGATATGGGTGTCTGAAAGCTTGGTCCGTCCAACGTACCGATCGCCCTCCTTCAGCACACCAAGCTTCGGCTGCACCCCCGAAAGCGAAACGCCATCATCCATCGGGCTGCTAACGATTTCCACCTCGATGGACTCTCGGTTATTCATGAGCAAGCGAGCAACCTCGTCTCGGGAAAGCGCTTCTGGAATGGCACGCACCGCCCCTGGTAGATCGAGCCCACAGGCTGCCAGCATCTCAAAATGATCTAATGCCTGGCAACCGCGCAAAGCAGCAACCTGATCTCGAAAAACACCCTCAGGAAGCATGTTCTGGAAGAACGCCGGTAACAGTATTCCGTAGCGCGGCGACGCATTCCCGTTGAACAACGGATTGCCAATATCGGCCCAGACAGCCGCTTGCGTTTCTGGCGTATCCAGCATAGACAGAGAAAGACAGGGCGCATCCCGCAAACTGGCGAACTCCGGGTCCGCGACGAATCGCATCACTGGTGTCGCTCCGCCCGTTTCAATCCGAAAGAGATGCCCGACAAAAACATGCCCAAGCCAGATCGCCAACGATTGAACGTGCATTATTGGTCCTCTTCAAGCAGCCGTTGAATACGGGTTTTCACCGCATGTGATGGTGCCAGCGCATCGACAGCCGCTTTCGGCAAGATGACAATATCTAAATCCAGTCGGTCGAGCATCGCCAAAAGCGTAGTCACCCGGTAGTCATGTGTTCCTGAAAGCACATTGATAGTTGTCTGGATGGATAGCCCGGCAGACTCACGGAGATACTTGCGGGTAACACCATTTTCCTTGATGCGACTGGTCAGGTGATCAGCGATACTCTTTAATGTAGCCATAATTCCAACAAACTAGAATTCGATACGTTAATTCTAGTTTGTTGGAATTATGCGTCAACAGAAAATCCAGGAAATGCGTCACTCAGGACAGTGCGTGCCTACGTCGACGCCCAAGGAACCGAAGAGCACGTCAGCAAGGCAGTCGACAAAGCAAATGCTTTGGCACCCCTCCTGCCCGGCCGGCGTTGTTTGAGCCATGTACACCCACTCTTGGGGGGGGTAAGCCCAAACCGCCGAAAATTCCGTCACGCCAAATCTGAACCTGCCGCTGACACACAAAATTTTTCGCCACTCGGGGCAAAGTCAGCTTTACGCCAGTTTGCTGCCATTCAAGCTTTCAGGCGGTCCGGCAGCTGGGTGCCCTGAGCCGCCACTGGCGAGAAATGGAAGCAGTCATTCGCCGATTGATTGCCAACATCAAAAGCTGCCGCTCGCGTTCCGGATTTCTGCTTCTGGCTTGAGCGACTGCAATCCGGCTAACTCTGGCCATTGGATGTTTGAGCCGTACTACAGCACTCCTCCATTTCAGCAGTTCGCCGGGGGAAATTTCTCCGAAGCCGACATTCAATCGGTGCGATCCAGGTTTTCTGTCTGACCGACTCTTGTGCCGCGGGAGCCGTCTATGGAGGAATAAACTGAGGGATTTTGAGTCTTGCCGCGTTGTGCGTCTGGAGGCAATGTCAAGGCCGTAACACAATTGTATTTTGACCTTTGGAGGCATATGCTTGCACGCTTGGATGGTTCATGAAGAAAACCATCGCCAAATAAAATACACGTGCCTAGCAGCGCCGGAAAATGACAAATGAAATTTGTGTTAAAGCGTAGCTGTTTCCTGCTTGCGCTTCAATTGGTCAGCGCCTTTCCTGTTTTGGCGGCTGACACTCTCGATGATCTTTGTCTTGAAGACCTGACCAAACCCGAATTGGCAATCACTGGCCGCAATCTGATTGGTGCAAACCGTACCGAGTTTATTTCGGATTACATCCCGTCAGTGCCAGTCGAAATCGTCCCTTCCGTATTGCTCTCCGCGCGCTGGAAATTCTGA
>JAUYQT010000058.1 GCA_030697085.1 Azonexus sp.
GTACATTTCGTAAGCAAAAAAGCCGCCCGCCCTCAAAGCCGGCGGTTTTTTTCTTTAGCATCTAGTATTTGGTTGTTAGTACGGAGCAAAAGCCAATCTGACTCCACTAGCTAACAACTATCGACTAACCACTGGCGACTATAAAATGACTCTCAAAGCACGCATCACCGAAGACATGAAGACGGCCATGAAGGCCAGGGAAACCGCCAAACTGTCGGCTATTCGCCTACTTCTCGCCGCGATCAAGCAGAAGGAAGTGGATGAGCGCGTCGAACTTGATGACACCGCCGTCGTTGCCGTCATTGAAAAGCTGACCAAACAGCGCAAAGACAGCGTCACTCAGTACGAAGCGGCCGGCCGCCAGGAACTGGCTGATGCCGAACAATTCGAAATATCCGTTCTTGGCGCCTACCTGCCGGAAAAAATGAGCACGGAAGAAACCGCTGCCGTCGTTGCCGCTGCGGTGGCCGAAACCGGCGCCAAAGGCCCGGCCGACATGGGCAAGCTGATGGCTGTCCTCAAGCCACGCCTGGCGGGCAAAGCCGACATGGCGGAAGTGTCGAAACTGGTCAAGGCTGCACTTGCCAACTGATAACCGTCAAGGCCGAGTTTTCTGGAAATTGTCGCTTGATCCCCGATCCTAAGCACTTGGTCCTGAAATGATCCCGGATTCCTTTATCCAGGATTTGCTCGCGCGGGTCGACATCGTCGATCTGGTCGACGGCTACGTGCCGCTCAAAAAAGCCGGCGCCAACTACGCCGCCTGCTGCCCCTTCCATAACGAAAAGTCGCCATCGTTCACGGTCAGCCCGACCAAGCAGTTTTATCACTGCTTCGGTTGCGGCGCGCATGGCACGGCGATCAGTTTTGTCATGGAATATCAAGGCATGGGCTTCGTCGATGCCATCAAGGAACTCGCCAGCCGCGCCGGCATGCAGGTACAGGAAAGCGAAGGTCGCAGCTTCAATGACGAGAAGCCCGGCCAGACGCGGATGCTGATTGAAATCATGGCGCGTGCGGCCCAGTACTACAAAGATCAGCTCAAAGCCTCATCCCGCGCCGTCGAATATTGCAAAAAACGCGGGTTGACCGGAGAAGTGGCCGCCCGCTTCGGCATGGGCTACGCGCCGGATGGCTGGCAGAACCTGCAAGCGATATTTTCCGACTACAACGCCGAAGAATTGAAAACAGCGGGCCTCGTCATCGAAAACGAAGCTGGCCGCCGCTATGACCGCTTCCGTGACCGCCTGATGATCCCGATCATCAATCAGAAAGGTGACATCATCGCCTTCGGTGGCCGCATCATCGATCAGGGCGAACCGAAATACCTGAACTCGCCGGAAACGCCACTTTTTGAAAAAGGCCGTGAGCTTTTTGGCCTGCCACAGGCGCGCCAAGCGCTGCGCGAGACTGATACCGCCATCGTCACCGAAGGCTATATGGATGTCATTGCACTCGCCCAGAATGGAGTCGGCAATGCCGTCGCGACGCTGGGTACGGCAACCACAAGCACGCATGTAAACAAGCTCTTGCGACAGGTCGACCGCGTTGTTTTCTGTTTCGATGGCGACAATGCCGGCCGCAAAGCCGCCTGGCGCGCCCTGGAAAACTCGCTGGAGGCACTGGCCGACAATAAACGCCTCGCTTTCGTCTTCCTGCCGCAGGAAGACGACCCGGACAGCTACATCCGGGCGCATGGCAAAGCCGAGTTTGATCGCCTCGTCCAGCAAGCCATGCCACTCTCCGACTTCCTATTACGCGAACTGGCTCAACGCTGCGACCTGACCAGCTCCGAAGGGAAAGCGCAGTTGATCTACGAAGCCAAGCCGCTGCTACTCAAACTGCCGACGCCACTGCTTCGCCTGCAACTGGTCAAACGCCTGGCCGAAGCGAGCGGCTTTGCCCAGAGCGAAGTCGAACGCCTGTGCGACCTCCGCTCCTACGCTGCGGCTGCCCCGGCAAAAGCCAAACGCACCGCCCCCTCACTGACGCGTAACCTTTTACGCATCGTTTTGCACAAGCCTGAACTGGCCAGCGCCCTACCCATCGATCTCCTACCCGACACACCGGAGCGCCCGGCCCTGATCCGCCTGCATCAATTGGTCAGCAACAACCCCGAAGCCAGCAGCTATGCCTCCCTGCGCGAACAACTGCGCGGCCTGCCGGAAGAAAGTGTGATCGAAAACGCTGCCTCGGAACTTCTCGGCCGGCAGTTTGACGAAGCAGAGGCTGAAGGGGAGTTTCGTGACACCCTTGAAAAACTGCAGGAGGGCGGCCAAAAGCGTGCCTTTGCCGAACTACAGACCAAGGCGCAACAATTCGGCGTGGCTGGCCTGAGCGCGGCAGAAAAACAGGCCTACATTCAGCTGCTAACAGGACGGCCAAATAGTAGCTAAGTTATGGTAAAATCTATGGTTTACTCGAATTTAATGGATCGTGTTAATGGCTAAGGCAAAAGACCCCGCTAAGGAAGCCCCTAAGGTTCGCATCAGCAAGGCCAAGGAAAAGGCTGCCGAAAAGGCGCTGCTCCAGGGCGCGATGGCAGAAACCCCCGAGCCGCTTGACGCCGAAGCGCGCAAAATGCGCCTGAAAGCCCTAATCAAGCTCGGCAAGGAACGTGGCTACCTCACCTACGCCGAAATCAACGATCACCTGCCCGACGATGTCGTCGATGCGGAAAGTATCGAAGCGATCATTTCCACGTTCAACGACATGAGTATCAAAGTCTTCGATGAGGCCCCGGCTGCCGAAGATTTGCTGATGTCCGATACGGCTGCGGCTGCCACGGACGACGAAGAAGCTGAAGAGCAAGCCGAACAGGCACTTTCTTCAGTCGACTCGGAATTCGGCCGTACCACTGACCCGGTCCGCATGTACATGCGCGAAATGGGTACCGTTGAACTGCTAACCCGCGAAGGCGAAATTGAAATCGCCAAGCGGATCGAAGAAGGCCTCAAGCACATGGTGCAGGCAATTTCTGCCTGCCCGACCACGATTACCGACATTCTCGAATTGGTCGCCAAAGTTGAAGCCGACGAAATGCGCATTGACGAGTTAGTCGACGGGCTGATCGATCCAAACGCAGTCGTTGAACCCCCCGCTGCCGAGCCAGCCGAACAGGAAGAAGCTGACGACGAAGAGGTCGATGACAGCGATGAAGACGAGGGCGAAAAAGCCGCCGGCGCAGCCAGCGCCTCACTGCTGCAACTCAAGGTCGACGCACTAGAACGCTTTAATATCGTCAAGGCGCTCCACGCCAAGATGCAAAAAATACTGCCGGGCAAGGGGCCGCACGACAAAGCCTACATCAAGCTTCAGGAGCAGTTGTCCGATGAATTGATGAACGTTCGTTTCACCTCGCGCTCAATTGAGAAGCTATGTGACAGCGTGCGCGGCATGGTTGAACAAATTCGCCGTAGCGAAAGAAAAATTCAGCAACTTTGTGTCGACCGCGTAAAAATGCCGCGCCCACACTTCATCCAATCCTTCCCAAGCAACGAAGTGAATCTTGATTGGGTGGACGCCGAAATTGCTGCCGCCCCGAAAACCTACGTCGCCATCCTGACGCGCAGCGCACCGGACATCAAGGAAC
>JAUYQT010000060.1 GCA_030697085.1 Azonexus sp.
CTGAGCGATGATCGGTTGGGCCAGCGCATGCATGGTCAGGCCATCGGTGTAATAGCCAAGCAGGAGATTGATCGTTTGCAGCGTTTCTTCTTGCAGCGAGAAGAAGGGAATTTCTTCGACCACCAGCGCACCATAGTTCTCTCCGTCGACACCTGTCAGCGGCGCAGCGATCAGGTAACGGCTGGTCTGATGTTGTACTTCCAGTGTTTGCCCGACATGGCAGAGGCAATTGTTGAGCTGCATCTGCTGAATGAGCGGGTCATTAATCACTAAAGGTTTGGCATTGCCGATCGACGCGAGAGCCGTGCTGCTCAATTGTCCATTTTCAATCGGATAGAGTGAGGCCGTTTCGAGTTGGCAGTATTGGGCGAGCAGGCGCAAAAGTGTCTGGCTGCTTTGCGTTTGATCATGCTCGCTGGCACTGATGTTGCGCAGGGTTTTGAGCGCATCGCGCATGGCCATCGGGCGGCTGATCAAATCCTGTTCAAGCCGGTCGTGCGACAGGCGCAGTAAATAGTACTGATGGGTCAGATATTCCAGGCGCTGATCGAGATAGGCCTGCACCGTTTCGGCCCGGCGGGTTCGGGCAACCCAGAGACTGGAAAATTCACCGACCAGCATGATCAGGATCAGGCCGCCGAGGAAGGGGAGTTTCGGGAAGTTTTCAACATTCCCGATATTGAGTCCTAGCCAGGCAAGCAGTAAAACACCGGCGGCGCCCATGCCGGCCAGCGGGCCGTAACGTAAGGCAAGCACCACCGGGGCGAACCAGGCCCAGGGGAAGTTAGCCTCAATCCAGAGTGGGTCTTCAGGATTGAGTGCAATGCCGAGACCGACTGCGATGAGCGGCAACAGCAGAATTTCACTCAGAATCGCCCAGGAGCTGCCATTGCTCGCCGTGAGCCGGCCCAGCACTCGGTCCAAAGCGCTGCGCTTGCGGGCGGATGTGCCGGGCAAACCATGGTCGGCTGATGGATTGGGGCTGTTGCCAGCCGTGAAATTCCCTGGTGTCATGTTGATGTGCTTTGTCGCTTAACGGGCGCCAGCCAGGCCGCCCTTTAACAGGTCGCGGATCAGTTGCTGAGCGACCGCAGAAAGCGCTTCACGGCTCCAGCCGCTTTTGCCACCAGCGCCGCTCCACAGGGTTTCGCCGGAGGCAACGTCGATAATCTGAAGTGCAACCCCTGCGGCAGGTTCGCCATCGACACCGACTTTGTAGCGCCATTCATCAACGGCGCCAGCCAGTGCGTAGCGGGCACCCTGTTGGCGAGCCCAGGCCAGGGCTTCTTCTTGCTGTTTGCGTTCACCCGCCTCAAAAAGCGCTTCCTGTTGCAGAGCGCCTGGATAGCGCTTGACCTTGGCGGTAGCCAGGGAGCGCAACAGGGATTCTGAAATTGCCTCAGCCCGGCTACCGGCCAGCGGTGTTTCCGTGTGGTTGGCAAAGGGTAAGACAACCCATTGGGCTTGTGGCTCAAGGGCTGGTGCCTGGCCAAGATCAAGGGTGGAGCAGGCGCCGACGAGCAGTGTCAGGCCGATCAAGAAAAGGGCGCGCAGGCGATGCAGGAGCGGTGAGGTGTGGGTCATGGTTTTTTCCCTGTCAAAGTGTCAGAAGAGTCAGTAGTGAATGCGATAGTTGAGTTGTAGTTCTCGGATCAAACCGCCGGATTGAAGGCCGGATTTTCCTAGCCCCCAACTCAGACTGAGATGGTCGGCGCCGAAGATGCTGCCAGCAATGCCCAGGCGGAGGCTGTAGCCGGTGCCCAGACTGCTGTGCCGGGTGGCGCTGACCGCGCCGAAGGGCCGAATGGCCCGGGTGTATTGGGTTTGGTAGCGGAGGTCGGTGGCGAGTCGAATGCCATAGAAGCTGATGTTGTCGGGCAGAAAATAATTGGTGGCCAGGTCAATGTTGTTTGGTGGCGGCAAATTTTGTGGTGTCAGGGCGGCGACTGCCAGGTCTTTTTCCCGGATGCTTTGCGCATTGGCTCGGTGGCTGAAGCTATGTGTTGACCAAAAGGCGCTGAGTTCGAGATCTCTCGCCTCCTGGCGCAGCATATGGCTGAGCGTGATACCCGTATGGTTGCCGCTACCCACGTTAGCGCCCGTTTGTAGCTTGTAATCTTCCCGCCAGTGTTCAAGCGTGATCTGATCCATGCGCGTTGGCCGATAACGTAGGCCAAGTGAGGCGCGATCCTTCATGCCGGCAAGGCGCAGGATGGTGGTTTCCTGGCTGGATAAATCAGTGCCGAGGCCGACGTTCAGAGAAAGGCGGTTATCGATTCGTTGTTCGTGTTCGATCTGGAGTGGCGTGTAGGTGGCCAGGCTATGACGATTTTCGACCATCAAAGTGGTTGCACCATCATCGTGGCGCCAATTGATCTTGAGGCGGGAAAATCGCTCGTCCGGGGCGTTTCGAATCACCGCCGTATCGGTCTCTTGACGGGCTATCCGGCCAAATTGAAAATCAAGCGAAAGTTTTGGGTCGACCGCAGCATGCCAGTGCGTCGCAACGAGTTGTTCATCTAACCCACCGAGTTTTCGCTTTGTGAATTCAGCGCCAGCGTGATCGCTGAACTCGAGCAATGAATCAGCCAGTTGCATGTGTAGCGGGTTGTCATCTGTCTGGTCAGTTTGCGTTTCAAAAGCGGTGCTTTGCACCAGGCGCAGGTCATCGATGGCTCGTGCCGCATTTATCCGGTCATAACGTGGCAGGCTTTCGCCAAAGGTATCGAGGAGCTGCCCGGTTGCTGCCTTGTCATCTTCCGCCAGGGCGACGGTAATTTCGGCCCAGAGCGGGCGATTGGCGCGGTTGCTTTGGCTACGGGCATATTGATGGTAGAGGAAGCCGCGCTCGGCATTGTATTCGCCGGCATCCTGCAGCCAGCCGTTGGCCATTTCAGCGGCCGAATTGGAATATTTTTTCTCGGCACCGCGATCCAGGCGCAGGAGTTCACGTAGCGCATCCAGGCCGACATCTCCCGGGCGTTGCGTGAGTAATAGCCGGGTTCGGGCAATCCGCCGAACTTGGTCGAGCTCCGGTTCGGTCAGTAAACGCTGGCGCACTTCGAGCAGCGTCGGGCGCCCTTTGCCCGGCTGGCTGGCGCGTGCCGTTTCCTGCCATTCGCGGGAAAGCAGATGGCGGCGCAGGCGCCAGGCGCGGTCGGACTGCTGGTTTTGGTCAAGGGCGTCGGCATAGTTCATCAGCCAGAGAAAATTGTTTTGATGCTGACTGATGCGGGGCGAGAGATAGCGCGTCAGGGCAACCTGCGGTAGCGATAGCGCCTGATAGGCCGAGGCCAGCGCATCGTGCATCGTCGGGTCGGTGCGCCATATCGGTTCGCGTGCAGCAAGGAGGTGGCGTAGCGAGACGGCGTCGTTGCTGTCGATAAATAGCCAGAGGAGGGCTTGTTGCATGGCCGCAGAGCCCGGCGCCAGTCTCAGGCTGGCTTCAAAATCAAGGCGGGCTTGCGCCAGATTGCCCATGTTTTGGTGATAGGTGCCGGCCAGACGTAAAAACTCCGGGTTGCTCCGCAAGGGGGCGAGCGCATGGCGGCTGGCTTGCGGTGAGCTATCCAGTTGTTTGAGCAGCGCACCCATTTCAGTCCATTGATTGCGCACAATATAGAGACTAAGGGCGCGAATCAGGTGTCGCGGTTGATCGAAACGCGCCCAGGCCTGGGCGGCAACTCGCGCCGCTTCGCTCGGGTGGGTATCCGCCAGCAATTGTACAAGGCTGTCGAAATCACTTGTTTCGGCTTTTCCGGAGCCGATAAGCTGGGTGAATGCGTGAATGGCTTGCGGTTCATTTTGCTGCAACTGGGCCAGCTCCCCGGTCAGACGCCAGAAATCCAGATCGGCTTCGCTTTCGTGGCCGACCCGGCTCTGGGCTTGCGTCAGCCAAGGCAGACTCTCTTCGCCGCGGCCCTGCAGCATGAGTAAAACGGCGAGCTTGACGGCGCGTGGCGCGGTGATTTGTGCTTCCCTTTGAAGCAGCTGCAGCCAGGCTTTGATGGCGGTTTCTGGCTGGCCGGCGCGATCCGCCAACTCGGCCATTAGTTCGAGTGCTTCGGGCGTTGCGTTTGGCCCAGTATGGCGATTCAGATAATTTAGTGCTGCTTGCGGGTCGCCGTTTCGCTCATAGGCGGCGATCAGGGCTTTCAGCAAGGCCGGGTCGCCCGGCTGGCGGCCAAGTTGATAGTGCAGGGCGGCGATCAGCGCGGGGTCGTTGAAGAGGCCGGGGGCCAGACGTAGCACGGCCTGCCAGGCAAGATCGGCTTGTGTTTGCTTGGCTACGGTCAGCCAGTTTTCAAGGGCTATTTCCGGGCGTGTCGTCCATTCGGAAACCTGAGCCAGACGCTCACGCCAGCGCATGTCGTCGGGTGCTTGACGAACGGCGGCAGCGGCAACCTGCCAGGCATCCTCGAGCTTGCGGTTTTCAAGGAAAACTTGATAACCCAGCGTGTAAATCTTGTCATCAAACGGAAGGCCGGGTTCGCCGGGGTTGGCTTTGCTGGTGACTTTCTGGAAGCTGCCTTCACCCCAGGCGCGAGCGATTTGAATCGCCTGCCACTGCCGCATCAACGCCATTTTGAGCAGGCGCCGAACGTAGCGATCGGCGATGTCGGGCCGACCGGCAGCGCGGGCGATTTGAGTCAGCAAGAGCAAGGTTTCTTCATCGTCGGCGAGATTGCCCAGTTCCCGCTCGCCCAGATCAAGGGCGGCGGCAAGTTGATTGCCGGACTGCAGCGCACGCAGGGCGGCATGAAAATACTGGCGGGCCAGTCTCGGTTCGTTGGTGGCCTGCCGCGCCAAAATATAAAGCTCGGCGCTCGCTCGGTAATTGCTGAAAGCCAGCCCTTCACGCGCCGCTTTTTCGTAGAGTAGGGCCGCTTGGGCGCGGTTGCTGGTTTGCCCGGCGAGTCGTTTGTAAAGTTGGAGACCAAGCTCCCGTTCGCCGAGTTCGAAGGCCTTGTTGGCCAGTTGCAAGCGGGTTTCTTCCGGCCAGGTTTGCTCGCTGAGTTCAAGCAGGCGCGCCCGTAACTCTGCTTTCAAGGTTTTCCGTGGGGCTTCGGGCTGGGCCGGCAGACGGTTATATTCGATTTCGCCCACTTGCCAGAGTAGCCAAAGTGCATCGCGGCGGGTCTCGGCGTCGGAAGAGTTCAACGCTGGCTGCAAGGTGGCGCGCGCTAACGCAATTTCGCCCTGATTCAGTTGCTGCCGTGCCAGCAGCAGGCGCAGTTGTGGATTATTCGGGTCGCTGCGTAAAAGATTGCTCAGGTAGGCACTGGAAAGCTGGCTTTCCGGCGCTTCAGAGACGCGCCGGATCAGGTCGCGCTGCGGATAAATGAGGATCAGCCCAACGATGACGATGCCACCAAGGAGCAGAATTAGCCAAAGGGGCGCCAGAACCGGGCGCTCAGCGGACTGGGCAGCTAGTCTGGATCTTCGCAGCAGCATCTTTGAGACGGAATTGTTGAACCTTAACCCCGTTCAGGGTTTCGTTTCGTGTTGGCGGAATAGGGTGGCCGTTGGCTCTGAGCAGGCATTTTTCCATCTGCGCCATGCGGAAAATCAGCGGCTGATAGGCGGATAGCGAGAAGCTCAAGGGTTGGCCGGCAACTTTATCTTGCCAATTTTCCAGTCGACCGTTGGCGTCATAAAGGTAGGGGCGCTTGGCTTTGCCGTCACTTGTTGTAAACCAGGCACTGCTGCCGGTCAGGTGCACGTAATTGCCTTCGCTGCCAGCGCTGAAGCCGGCGATGCCGACCGATGAATCGAGATTCGGGGCACCCAGGCTGGCTGGTAGACGCAGCGTGCGCAGGTTGCCGTGGCTGCGTACCCGCCAGCCATTACCCTCGCGAGCCAGGCTCATGTCGTGAAAGTCCTGCACTTTACGGATGTATTCCGACGCAAAGATGGGGTGCAGCGGTTGCGCTGCTGCCCAGTCGTGCGCTTTGCGTAGTGCATTCAAACCGGCGCGTTTGCTCACCGAATAGGTGTGGTAATAGATGTCGACCGGCTTTATGCGGCGTGGTGTTTCGGTCATCTCGAAGCTTTCTATGACCCGTTCGAATCCATAAAATGGGCCGCGCCAGAGATTGGTGTAGATGTTTTCGTTGGTAATCGGGGCGTAAACCTGCAGGACACCATTTTTTTGTATGCCATGCGCCCCAACTGCGGTGAGAGAGGGGTTGCTGCGGGTAATGGAGGTGTCGCCACCATTCATGTTGAGTAACCCCGCTTTTTCAGTGATGGCCAGTGCATCGGCACCGGGTGCGGTGTTGCCGGACCAGAGCAAGATTTTTACCGGCTTGCCAGGTGGCGCCAGGCGGCGCTGGATGTAGTCGGCTGAACCAATAATCTCCCGGGGGAGATCGAATTTGTAGCCGGGTATGTCGAGATGGTAGGACTCTTCCTTGGCGCCTGCCCCTTTCCCATTTTTGGTGCCTGGTTCCCAGATGAAAGGATGGGAGTAGGTGTGGCTGGCAATTTCCACATGCGGTAGCGCAAACATCTGTTTGGCAATGCCTTCAAGCTGGGCGCTTAGCTTGGGATGAAGGCCGTCGGGTGAAATTTCTGATTCGATAACGGAGACTGTTGTCGGTACACGGTAGCGCTGGAGAATTTCCTTAAGCATTACATCGGCAGCCGGTGGGCTACCAGCGAATTCAGCTAGCGAGGGGAAGCCGTCACCGTCAATGTGGGAGAAAAACAGGCGTTTGCCATTTTCAGTGGTGACATCGGGTGCCGGTAAGGGCTCGAGGCGCAGGGCGCTGGTCAGAAAGGCAAAGGGGTCGATGAGCCAGCGGGTTTGCTCTGTCCCGGGGATTTCCCGCAGTACGAACGGGTCAAGAATAAAACCACCCCATGAAGTTAGGGCTCCACCCACATAGCGCTGCTGGCGCTCGTCTCGTAACTCGATTAAGGGCTTGGTACTGTGACCATCAAGCCCAAGCGTTGCCAATTGCATTCGATTAGGTTTGGGTGCCGCTTCGAAACCCATCATGGGTAGCGCACTGGCGATTTGAATTGTGCCGACGGCAGAGGGGAGCTGGGTCAGGCCAAGACTTTGCGCGATGTTGCGTTCCAGCGGAAAACCAAAGTCGCCGATGACGGCGACCGGGACGTCTTCGGCAATTCTATTCAGGAGCCAGCGGGGCAGCGATTTTAGCGACGTGTCGCTTAATTGACCGGAGAACCAGGTGACGATGCCGGCGTAACGGTCATTCAGGCTGCCATTGGGCAGGTTCTGATTAACGTCTGTGAAGTCCACCTGGTAGCCCATGTGATTCAAGGGCATCTGGAGAAAGCGGTGGGCGTTGGCATAATTTAAAGCGGGTGATTCCCGGCTGTCGTAAATCACCAGAATTCGCCGCGGCACTACCTCAACCTGGCCTATCCCCAGGCTATCCAGGTTGCTGTCAGTCACCCACGGAATAAACCCCAACGCCCGGATACGCTCGGCGGTTTCGCGGGTGGTTTTGCGGTCACTTGGGGTAACGTAGTCGATGCCGAGGATGGGGATGCCATGACTTTCCTTGATCGTCTTTAACTGGCCCAGCAGCCATTCACGGTCGCTGATTTTGACCTCTTCGTAGCGTTGACCGCCGGCGTTCCAGCCACGGAACAGCGATTCAGCGGCGACCATGAATACCTTGCCCTGGACGCGCGGCACGATTTCAAAACCACGATTGAGGATCAGGCGGATACCGGGAAAGCGGCGATGTAAAGTTTCAATGACCTGAATCAGGCCTTGTTGCTGAGCTGATTCGTCAAAGCTCGTGGCTAATCGGTAGGAGTCGAGTGTGTCGAGAAAAAAGCCGCGATAGCCTTGTTCCCACAGTGGGCCGACGACTTTGTCGGCGAAGAATTTTGGCCACTCGGCGGGCGTCTGGTCAAGCACTACCGATCCCCAATCGCCATTACGCGCCATTTTCCATGCGGCCGGAATCTCTTTGAAATATGGCCGGCTGGGCTGTACTTCGGCGACCGCGACATAGGCGAACAATTCGCTGTCCGGCGTACGATAACGCAGCGGGTTATAACCGTGGTCGGGTTCGACCACCGCAATGTCAAAGGCTTTCAGCTCGGCAAGCGGCGCTTTTTCCCCATAGAAAAGAGCCACAGCTGGGGCGGCGATGCCTAAGATGCTAAATAAAAAGCCAAAAATGAAAATTGCAGATCGAAGAAATACCATTTTTAGGGTATCGACAGTGGGGTGGCTATTAGAGCTGTTTTCGCCCCAGTGTCAAAATGGTTTTTTGAATACATTGTGAGATAACTCACAACGCGAAAACCGAGTGCCGGCCCGGTTTTTCGGGGAGTAATGACAGTTGCAAATTACGAAATAGCCAGCATCCGGTCAAGCGCCAGTTTGGCCAGCACGGCTTCATGCGCCGGCACCTTGATTTGATTGACGACTTTGCCCTCGACCAGGTTTTCCAGGGTCCAGGCCAGGTGTTGCGGGTCGATGCGCTGCATCGTCGAGCACATGCAGATGGTCGTCGCCATGAATTGGACGATCTTGTTCTGGGGCAGCACTTCGCGAGCCAGGCGATCAACCAGGTTTAATTCAGTGCCGACCAGCCAACGCGTGCCTGCCGGCGCTTCCTTGATGGTTTTGACGATATGCTCGGTCGAGCCGACGTAATCGGAAGCGGCGCAGACCTCGAAATTGCATTCGGGATGCGAAATCACCTGTCCGTCCGGATATTTAGCCCGGAAGGCGTCAATGTGGGATTTCTGAAACATCTGGTGTACCGAGCAATGGCCCTTCCAGAGCAGGATGCGGGCTTTTTTGATCTGCGCCGGGGTGAGTCCGCCAAGTTCAAGATCCGGGTCCCAGACGACCATCTCGTCCAGCGCAATGCCCAGGTTGTGACCGGTCCAGCGCCCGAGGTGCTGGTCGGGGAAAAACAGCACTTTCGGTCGGCGCTCGAAGGCCCATTGGGCAATCGTGCCGGCATTCGATGAGGTGCAAACAATGCCGCCGTGCTCGCCACAAAAGGCTTTTAAGTCGGCCGCCGAGTTGATGTAGGTGACCGGGGTGACCTCTTCTTCGGCATTCAGCACGTCATTCAGTTCGCGCCAGCAGCGTTCAACCTTGGCCAGTTTGGCCATGTCGGCCATCGAACAGCCGGCGGCCAGGTCGGGCAGGATGGCGATCTGTTCCGGGCGCGACATGATGTCGGC
>JAUYQT010000105.1 GCA_030697085.1 Azonexus sp.
TCCTTGGTCGCATACGGTTTATCGCCCACTTCGATGCGGCGCAGCCACTTGACCCAGGAAACGCCCTGCACACCCGGTACGATCAGGCGCAGCGGATAACCGTTTTCCGGCCGCAGCATTTCGCCGTTTTGGCCATAAGCCACAAAAACTTCGCCCGACTCAACCATTTCCATCGGAATTGTCCGCGTCATCGAAGAGCCATCAGCCCCCTCAGCCAACACGTAGCGCGCCTTCTTGTAATCAACGCCGCAATCATCAAGCAGGTATTTCAACGGCACGCCGGTGAACTCAGAACACGACAGCATGCCGTGCGTGTATTGCACGGTTGGCACCGCAACATTGCCCCACTCCAGGCCCGTGTTGGCACCGCACTCAATGAAGTGGATGCGCGACACAGACGGTAGACGCATCACCTCATCCATGGTGTAGACCTTGGGCTTCTTGAGTAGCGAGTCATCCGATCCATTAACCATCAGGCGGTGCATGGCGGGATCAACATCCTGCCAACCCTGGTGATGGCGCTCGAAGTGCAAGCCGGACGGCGTAATGATGCCGAACAAACCCTGCAGCGGCGAAAACGATACCGATGCGCCACCAACCCGGGCTAAACCCGGCGATTCGCGGCGCAGCAACTGACTTTCAAACTTCGAAGGATTGCCGTAGGGATGAGTCGCCACCGGCAGACCGAGTGTTGTCGTCCACGTCGGATTTTGCAGAATATTCGGATCGCCTTCGCTAGCTCGCGCCACCACTGGCGCTGCCAAAGCTGCACCGGCCGCGATGAAACTCTTGCGCAGAAAATCACGGCGCCCAGCCGCAACATCCTTGACCTGCTCTTCCGACAGGAAATTTTCTGGTGCCGGCCGTAAACGCCCCGGATTCAAAACACGATCCACCATCGAGATGCCCCTCTATTTTGATTATTTGAATGATTTCACTACGCTGTTACGATTCAGGATTCAGAGTGCGTCACTGATGCTCCATGCAGCTGGCGTCAAACTTGCCATGCGGCAAACTTCAACAAAGCAACTAAGTCAGTGGTGGATCGGCAAGTACGTAGAAGCAACACACTACGCACTAAAGCACTGGACCCCCATCGTTCGCACTATGTCTTTTGATCTACATTAAGAATTAATGTATAACCCCATTCTTATATAGTCAACCACTAATATTGCTGCATCGCAGCATGCATTTAGTACAAAAGCCCTATACCTTTCGCCCTGCACTGCGTACCAAAAAAATACAAAGGAACTGCAATGCACATCAAAAATAAATACAAAGTTTTGCTATATACCTGATTACAAAATCATTACAAAGGAGATGTCTCGATGAAGCTGCTTCCCGCTCTCGCAACACTCTGCCTGGTTGCCGCAACCAGTGCAGTACATGCCGCTGACCCTAATCTTGGCCGCAATCTGGCCGCCACTTGTGCCAACTGCCACGGCACCAATGGCAATGCCGTCAAAGGTTCAGGAATGGATTCTCTGGCGGGCATGGAGAAATCAAAAACCCTGCAAAAAATGGCTGATTTCAAGAGCGGCGACAAACCCGCCTCGATCATGCATCAAATCTCGAAGGGTTACACCGACGAGCAACTTGATCTGATCGCGACCTATTTCGCCGCTAAAAAATAAAGGGAGAGCACCATGATGCTGATGAAAAGACGTGATTTCCTGAAACTCGGTACGGCAGCCGGCGCAATGGCTTCCCTCTACGGCTGCGCTGGCGGCAGCAAGGCCGGCGGCCATGTCGTTGTAGTTGGCGGCGGCTATGGCGGTGCGACCATCGCCAAATATTTGCGCATGTGGAGCGAAGGCGGTGTTCAGGTCACCTTGATCGAACGTAACCCAACCTTCATTTCCTGCCCAATGTCTAATTTGGTCATTGGTGGCACCAAGACCATGGAAGAAATCACCGTTAGTTATGATGGCCTGAAGAACAAATGGGGCGTTCGTGTCGTTCAGGATGAAGTTGTTGCGGTCGACGCTGCAAAACGCTCAATTTCCTTGAAGACTGGCGGCACAATGAGCTACGACCGCCTGGTGCTATCGCCAGGTGTTGATTTCATGTGGGATGAAATCCCCGGCCTGAAAAGCGCCGAAGCCCAGAGCAAAATCCTGCACGCCTGGAAAGCTGGCCCGCAGACGGTTGCCTTACGCAAGCAACTGGAAAGCATGCAGGACGGCGGCACCTATGCCATTTCCATTCCCAAGGCCCCCTACCGCTGCCCGCCCGGACCCTACGAGCGTGCCTGCCTGGTTGCCGACTATTTCAAGACGAACAAGCCAAAGTCAAAAGTTATCATTCTTGATGCCAACGAAGATGTGATGTCCAAGAAAGGTCTATTCACCAAGGCCTGGGCCGATCTTTACAAAGGCATCATCGAATATCGCAACAACAGCGAGGTCAAGGATGTCGACGTCTCGACCAACACGGCCATTCTTGAATTCGACAAGTTCAAGGCTGACGTGCTCAATATCATTCCGCCGCACCGCGCGGGTGACATCGCGGCCAAATCCGGCATCAAACTAATCAATAATCGCTGGGTAGACATCAATTGGCAGAGTATGGAATCAACCAGCACATCAGGCATCCATGTGCTGGGTGACGCTGTTTTCCCAGCCCCCACCATGCCCAAGTCCGGCCACATGGCTAACCAACACGGCAAACTGGCCGCCGCCGCCATCCTCAACCAGCTCTCCGGCCAGGAGCCAAACCCGACGCCGGTTCTCGTGAACACTTGTTACAGTTTCGTCGATGCAAAAAATGCCATTCACGTTACTTCGGTGCATCAATTCGACACGGCCACGAAAACCGTTCAGCCGGTGAAGGGCGCAGGCGGAGTTTCTGCCGCGCGTAATGAGCTGGAAGGCAAGGTTGCGCTAGGCTGGTCGAAGAACATCTGGGCCGATATGCTGACCTGAGATTACTCAACAGCACAAACATAAGGCCGCAGAAATGCGGCCTTATAAGTTTACCCCACCCCGAAGAAGGAGCTTTGGGTACGGGTGTAATCATCAGTCAAGCGTAGCAATGTACTCGGCGACTGCATTTCTTTCCAGCTCCGTCAGCTTTGACGCCACGGTGTGCATCACCGCGTTGTCATTGTTACGTTCTCGCGAGTTGAACTGCTTCAACTGATCTTCAGTGTAGCGCGGATGCTGGCCGGCAAGGCGTGGCAATTGTGGCGTTCCCAAGCCTTTGGGGCCATGACAACTGGCGCAGGCAGGCAGACCGGAGAATTGATTGCCGCGATTAAACACATACTTGCCGACTGCCGTCAGCTCGACATCCTTGACGGGACGTGCGCTGGCTTTCTTGGCCTCAAAGAAGGCGCCAAGCGATTTCATTTCAGCCGGCGTTAGTTCTTCAGACTGCGGCTTCATGGTGTCACTTTTGCGCTTGCCCGATTTAAATTCGCCGAGTTGCTTGGTGATGTATTCCGAATGTTGCCCGGCAAGTCGCGGAAAGACAGGGCTGGCAGATTCGCCTTCCAAACCATGACAAAGGAAACAGCGCCCACCAACAATCTCCTCGGCGCGAGCCAGATCAACCGTCTCGGACCCGATCACCTGGCCGGAAAAAAACAGCACGAGCGCGCCACTTACCGATAGAAAACTACGCATCATTATCAATTCGCTCCCCTTTCATCGTTAATATATGTACATTATTAAACAGTAATTCGCTTACGCAGTGCTTTCAATCAAAGCTTACGCGTCAAGCTTCCTGAGCAGTGAAAAAGGTGCTCTCGAAAACCAAGGAAACGCATGATGAATCGCCGCCATTTCCTACAAAGTTCTGCCGCCTTCGCCGCATTGACGGCTGCCGAGCTCGCCCCCTGGCAAACGATCAGCGCCTTTGCCAAAGAGGTTGATGAGTTCGTGCGCGGCCCACCCGTCAAGGATCACCCGCTACGCCAGGTCTCGAAACACGTCTGGATGATTTTCTCTCCGGATGGATTCCCCACCCCGGAAAACCAGGGAATGATGTGCAACATCACCTTCATCAATACCGCCAAAGGTTTGGTGGTTGTCGATTCCGGTGCCTCGGTACAAATCGGGGAAATGGCCATTCGGCAACTCAAAAAGGCATTCAAAAAACCGGTTATCGGCATCATTAACACGCATTACCACGGCGACCACTGGCTCGGCAACCACGCCTATGTTGAGGCCTATGGCGCAAGCCTCCCACTCTATTCCCATCCCGGCACAATCGCCGCGATACAGGGCATTCAGGGAAATATGTGGCGCACCCTGATGGAGCAATGGACCAATCAGGCCACCCTCGGCACTCGCGTTGTACCGCCCAGCCAACCGCTGGAAAACGGCACCGAGCTAAAATTTACTGATGTCACGCTACGCATGCACCACATGGGCACCGTCCATACCCCCTTCGATCTTTGTGTCGAGGTGCTCGAAGATAAACTGATGCTGGTCGGCGATGTAGCAATGGACCGGCGCATCGCCAACATGGATGACGGCTCCTACATCGGCACATTAAAAGCCTACGACACGTTGGAAAAAACCGGCAGCACCCTCTGGCTGCCCGGTCACGGCGAACCAAGCGCCAACGTGCTGACTTGGAACCGCGAATTGTTTGAAGGTATCTACCGCCCCTGCGAACAAGCCATCAAGGATGGACTTGAACTGGAGGATGCCAAGATGCTCGTATTGAAAGATCCGCGCGTTGCCAGCCGGGCACGCGATACCAAGGGCTTCGATACAAATATCGGCAAATATGTCAGCCTCGCCTATCTTGAAGCTGAAGCAGCCGGTTTCTGAACGCCAGCCCCCCCATCCATTTCTGCCTGAAAGAATAACCATGCGTCCACTGCTAATTGCCACACTCTCCCTGTTAGCCAGCCTTGCCTGGGCCGAAGAACCCTGGGGTACCGTTGACCTGCAAGCCGCCAAGCCGCTGCACGACAAAGCCTGTACCGGTTGCCACATCCGCATGTACGGCGGCGATGGCAGCAAGATGTACACTCGCGACGGCAGCATGCTCTCGAACAAGCTGGAGTTATTGCAGCGCGTTGCCGCCTGCAGTTCGCAAGTCAGTTCTGGCTGGTTTCCGGAAGATGAAAGCAACGTCGCGGCGTGGTTAAACAAGCACTACTACCACTTTGACAAGTGAGGCAAGACTTGACACCCACCGTCGCCCGACTATCGCTGTTTGCCCTGCTCCTGCTCGGCAACGGTTTGTTACAGGCAAAAGGCAACGACCCAGCTATCGCCAGCGACCTGCGCAGCGAAGTCGGCTTGGCGAGCAAACAAGGTGGGCCATTAGTCATCATCTACAGCCGCCGGGACTGCAAATACTGCGAGACGGTCAAACGCGACTATCTTGAACCGCTAGCCAACAACCCGCGCTATCGCGACCGAGTTGTCATTCGCCAAATTAATCAAGACAGCGATGCCATCTTGATCGACTTTCAGGGCAACCCGACAACTCATGCACGGTTTGCCGCTTCGGAAAAAATCAAACTAGTCCCGGTTGTTGCCTTCTACGGCCCAAATGGTCGGACATGGGCTGAACCGATCGTCGGTGCGCGGCTTCCTGATTTCTATCAGAGCTATCTGGAAGACTCCCTTGATCGAGCCATTGGCGGGCTGCACAGCAAATGACTCTTTTTGACTAGCCTACCCCGTTGATTTCATTGGCCTGATCTTTTTACACTTGCGCCAAGACCAATCAGGGGGCGGGGTAAAAAAACCAGAAAAAACGGGAGTACGCCCAAAGAGCGAACAAGGAAATATGCTTCGGATAAATCACGCCAAACAAAAATCGGCC
>JAUYQT010000113.1 GCA_030697085.1 Azonexus sp.
AGACTTCCGGAGCATCCTCACTGACAGCACCCAGCGAAAACACCAAAAAATAACCTTGCTTATCGCGCGAAAGAAGAATTTCTTTCAATTTTTCGACGCGAAAACGCTGCTCATCACTCGCAGTCAACCCAACCTCAAAACGCAAACGCCCATCCAGGGTGTACATCGACAAGCCACCCTGACGCAAACTCAACGTATGTCGATCAAAATAAACCGGGGCACTCGCTGCAAAGCGTAAAAGAGGTAAAGGCTGCCCGTGACGTTTGTCAATATTCCAGGGACTAGCCGGGCTTTGAAAAATCAGGCGCGCCGAGCGTGAGACCGAATAAATCGCGTTGCAAACCATCTGCGAACCCAGTGCCGGAAATTGTTCGCGCAACTTTCGATAAGTCAGATGATGCAAAGCCACGCGATTCCAACAACGCGTTTCCTGAACAATCGGCCCTAGCGCGTTACAAACCTCGGCAAAAGCCGCTTGCAGACGCTCCAGGCTGGCCATTTGGTCAGCGCTGGTATTAAGCCGAAGGATAATCTTTAAATTCATATAGGAGAATTATACTGTTTTCTCCTATATGAATTTTTATTTTTTCCAAATGGCTCATACTGTTCGAATTACCCCTTCAAATATCCACTATGGCTACTTACGCAATCGGCGACATTCAGGGTTGCTACAACTCCCTTTGTCGCTTACTCGAACATTGTGCTTTTGACCCCAAGCTTGACCGCCTGTGGCTGGTCGGCGATCTGGTCAATCGCGGCCCAAAATCGCTGGAAACCTTACGGCTGATCAAATCCCTCGGTCCGGCAGCGTTGACCGTACTGGGCAACCACGATCTGTATTTAATGATGGTGGCCGAGGGCGGTGCAAAATTCCGGGGCAAGGACGATACGCTGCAGCCGATCCTTGATGCCCCGGACTGTGCCGAGTTGATCGATTGGCTGCGCCAGCAACCACTCTGCTATACCGAAAATGAATATTGCCTGGTTCATGCCGGCCTGCTACCGCAATGGACCGCCGCCCGCGCCCGGGAGCTATCGCGCGAAGTGGAAACAGTCATGCAAGGGCCGAATTATCGGGAATTCATCCTTAACCTGTGGGGCAGCGAGCCAGCCGGCTGGTCGGACGACTTAAAAGGCTGGCCGCGCCTGCGCGTTATCGTCAATGCAATGACGCGGATGCGCTTCTGTACGCCGCAAGGGATCATGGAATTCAAGGCCAAAGGCAAGCTGAACAAAACGCCAGCGGGTCACCTCCCCTGGTTCGACGCACCTGATCGCTGCAGTGCTGATAGCGTTTTGGTCACCGGCCACTGGTCAGCGCTCGGCCTGAAAATCACGCCGAATCTGCTGGCACTGGACTCTGGCTGTCTATGGGGAGGCCACCTGACGGCCCTGCGCCTGGAAGACCGGCGAGTATTTCAGATGGATTGCTCGGTGGGGGAAGCCCTGCCCCTGCGCAAATAGCGGCCCGCGCCGCCAGTGCGACCTGGCGGCGGTCTTCACCATTCATGCCAAGAGCCGACATAACCCGCAGACGAGCAATCGTTTTTTTACGCCTGAGAATGGCGCGGGTGCATTGCCCGAGAGAAATATCGCCGGCATAACTCGGCGCAAGGCTGCGCGTTCCATCCGTCTCCCAATACGAAATGGCCACGGGCATGACCGGATACGAGGCGGTTAGGGCCGGTTGAATCAAGGCGGCGTGAAAATGCAGTAAATGGGTGCCATCGGTCGTTGTGCCTTCCGGGAATACGGCGACGTATTTGTTCTGGCCCAAAATTGCAGCGATTTCCTGATTGATGATTCGGGCGTGCCCCCGGCTGCCACGCCGCAGAAAGACGGTGTCGTTTTTCGCCGCCAGCCAGCCAATGAGTGGCCAGTGCCGCACCTCCTCCTTGGCGACGAAGGCGGCCGGCAGGACGGCGTTGATCACGCAAATATCGATCCAGGAAATATGGTTGGCGACCAGGAGCGCGCCGGTTACGGTCAACGTTAAATCCGCGTCGATTTCGACGCCCATAGCAGCGAGCAGCGCCTTCGCCCAATAGGACCGGAGGCGCAATCGCAGCGTATCGCGACACAGCGGAAAAAAGAAAAAAACAAATAAAGCCCCGCCGATGAGCAGCAGGATGAGACAAAAAACTCGAAAGCTGCGGACGAAAAAATGATTGGTATTCAGTCTTCTTATTCCAGGTAATGTTTGGCGTAACGACTTGAGACCTTGGCCATCGGTAACAAGATCGGCAAATCGGCCGTGTTGAAATCAGGATCCCAAGCCGGTTCACCGCAAATCCAGGCGCCGGCCCGGAGATAGCCCTTGATCAGCGCGGGTGTTTCGACGGTCAAATCCTGCTGCAAGGCGGCGAGCGGTAAAGGGCAACGCGGAAAAACACGGTATTCGAGCGGCCCGAGATGTTCTTGGGCCAAACGATTATACAAGCTGGCCGCCGCGTGCCCGCCATCTGCCATGCTGATTGAAGCGCACCCCATTAAATAGTCGTAACCGCGCTCAGTCATGTATTGGGCCAGGCCGGACCAAAGCAAAGTAATGGTCGCCCCGGTGCGGTAATCCGGATGAACGCAGGAACGGCCGATTTCAACCAAACGCGAACGCAGATGCTGCAAACGGGTCAGATCGAACTCGGTTTCAGAGTAATAACCAATCTGACGGGCATTTTCCGGGGAAAGAATGCGGTAGGTACCGACTATTTCGCCGCTTTGCGTATCGCGGACGACGAGATGTTCGCAATATGGATCGAAAACATCGTGATCGACACCCGGTATCCGGCTCGGCAGACTGGCGCCCATTTCACCGGCAAAAATACGGTAACGCAAACGCTGAGCTTCGAGAATGTCACCCTGGCTACGGGCAAAACCAACGGCAAGACTCGGCCGTCTGGCTCGCCGCAGCTCGGTGCTGGTTTGTGTTTTTTCCATGCTGTTCTCCATTTATGATTTGGAGACAGCATGAAAGAAGCGCGTTACAAGGCTATTGCACGCCCTTTACGGCAATGTTTCAGCGCGTTACGCGCGATTCACCGCCACTACTAATAATGCGCACGCGATCACCGGGATGGAATTCGCGCGGATCGCCTTCCTGAACAATGGCAATCAAACGGCCGTTATCGGCCTTCACGGTAATTTCCATCGCCCGTTTGCGCGTAGCGCCTTCTTCAATCGCGCTACCGGCCAGACCACCGGCCACGGCGCCGATCACCGCAGCAACGGCGGAGCCCTTGCCACCACCCAGCGAACTCCCGGCAATGCCGCCCACCGCCGCACCGGCAATCGTACCGACCGGTGATTTGGTGCCTTCCATCTGCACTTCGCGGACAGATTCAACGACACCCATGCGAATGGTTTGCTCACGACGCGCCTGGTCGCGGCTATAGACATCGCCCGATTTGCTAGAGGCACAACCGGCCAGCAAAGCGACCGAGATCATCAGCAAGGTAAAAGTTTTAATCATTGATTTCACCAAGGTAAAACGCCAAAGGCGCGTTGATATTTTGCCGCGATCTGCTCACGGCTCGGTTGATGGTTTTGTCCGCCGCGCTGGGTAATTTTGATCGCGCCCATCACGGCAGCCAGTTGGCCGGTCTTGACCCAGTCATAACCATTGGCGATGCCGTAGAGCAAACCGGAGCGGTAGGCGTCGCCGCAACCGGTCGGATCGACCAGCGCATCTGCTTCAACGCAGGGAATGTCATAACGTTGGCCCGCAACGCGAATTTCAGAACCTTCGCTACCTTTGGTGACGACCAACGCTTGAACTTCGCCCGCCAGTTGATCGAGACTGCGCCCGGTTCGGTCACAGAGCAATCTGGCTTCGTAATCGTTGA
>JAUYQT010000118.1 GCA_030697085.1 Azonexus sp.
CGACTTCCGACTTCCGACTTCCGACTTCCGACTTCTCGCCATCGGCCTGGACGCGTTTGGCGAAGTGGGGGGTCGTAAACTTTGGTCATGGAACGTGATTGTATTGACGTTGACGTTAACGTCAACTGATTGGCCAATAAATTTTACGCCGTAGCGCGGCGAGCCAGTTCTTGCTGGCACTGAAATTCGAATTGGCTGATGTCAGTGAGCATGGCTTCAATATCTTCGCGCTGCTGCTCCAGTGCGGCCCGCCGTTTTTCGATGACATGCAGGCACTTGAGCAATTGTGGCGTTTCATCTTCGGTTGAGTTGTACATGCCGATCAGATCATTGATTTCGGCCAGCGAGAGGCCAAGACGTTTGCCGCGTAAGGCCATTTTGAGGCGGGCCCGGTCACGGCGGGTAAAGACGCGGTTGCGTCCTTCACGCTGCGGCGTGACGATGCCCTGGTCTTCCCAGAAGCGGATCGTGCGCGGCGTAATGCCGAATTCGCGGGCGAGATCGGAAATGGTGAAAGTGGTGGTGGTTTCGGTCAAGTCAGCGTCCTCAGCGATTGCGGCGCAGTAAATCAGAAGAAAGAGGTTTTTTCAATGCGCAAGCGTATGGTAATTTGCTAACCTTGTTTTCAAGGTTTACTTATGCCCCTGCATTACCCCCATGCTCATCCGCCTGCGTCCGGTGAGTTGATTGAAGTTGCGCCGGGAATTTTCTGGCTGCGCATGCCACTGCCTTTTCAACTCAATCACATTAATCTCTGGCTGCTCCGCGACAATGACGGTTGGGTGATTGTTGATACGGGCTTTCCCGACGATGCGGTGCGTGCCTCCTGGACGCAGATTATTGAGCAACTGGACGGCCCGGTAAAAAGCCTGATCGTTACCCATTTTCATCCGGACCATCTCGGTCTGGCGACTTGGCTGATGGAGAAAACCGGCGCTTCTTTATTAATGACGACCGGTGAATTTCTCACGGCGCATGTCGTCTGGAGTGAAGTTGGCGGTCACGGGGCGCGTTTCATGGTCGAACAATTTCGTCAGCATGGCCTGGATGCCGAACATCTGGCTAAATTTGAAAAGCGCGGCTCCGGTTATCGCAAGGCGGTGCCGACCTTGCCAGAGTATTACCAACGCCTGAAGATGGGCGATATC
>JAUYQT010000163.1 GCA_030697085.1 Azonexus sp.
ATCAACAAGCTCGACCGCGAAGGCAAGGAGCCGATTGATCTGCTCGACGAAATTGAATCCGTCCTCGGCATCCAGTGCGCGCCGATTACCTGGCCCATCGGCATGGGCAAGCGCTTCCGGGGCGTTTATCACCTCTACGACGACGCTATCGCCTTCTTCGATCCACAGGCTGAAAAGGGCACCTCGGAAATTATTCAGGGCCTCGACAATCCACGGCTGGATGAACTGATCGGCAGCCAGGCCGACGAGTTGCGTACTGACATCGAACTGGTGCGCGGCGCTTCGCATGCCTTTGATGCCGCCGACTATCTGGCCGGCAAGCAGTCGCCGGTTTTCTTCGGTTCTGCGGTCAACAACTTCGGCGTCCAAAGTTTGCTCGACGCAGTCGTTGAGCTGTCGCCGGCCCCGTTGCCGCGCCCGGCGGCCAGCCGCACGGTGGAACCCTCAGAGCCGAAATTCTCCGGCTTCGTGTTCAAGATTCAGGCCAACATGGACCCGAAACACCGCGACCGCATTGCCTTTGTGCGCGTCTGTTCCGGGCGCTTCGAGCGCGGCATGAAAGTGAAGCAGGGCAACGCACCCAAGCTGATTTCAGTCAATAACGCCATTACCTTCATGGCGCGCGACCGCAGTACAACGGACGAAGCCTATCCGGGCGACATTATCGGCATTCCCAATCACGGCACCATTCGTCTGGGCGAAACCTTCACCGAAGGCGAAGAATTGCGCTTTACCGGCATTCCGTCCTTCGCGCCGGAACACTTCCGTTTGGCCCGCATCGCCAATCCGCTGAAGATCAAGCAACTGCAAAAAGGCTTGCATCAACTGGCGGAAGAGGGTGCCACCCAGTTGTTCCGGCCGCTGGCAGGCAATGACCTGATTCTCGGTGCGGTCGGTATTCTGCAGTTCGACGTGGTGTCCAGCCGGCTGGAAAACGAATATGGCGTGAAGGTCATTTTCGAGACTTACAACTGCTCGACGGCGCGCTGGATTCATGGCGATGCCAATGAGTTGCGCCAGATTTCGGATCGTTATAGCGCCAACGTCGCGCTGGATGGCGCCGATGACCCGGTTTATCTGGCACCGAACAATGTGTACCTGAACATGGTCAAAGAGAAGTATCCCAATCTGACTTTC
>JAUYQT010000216.1 GCA_030697085.1 Azonexus sp.
AACGACAAGACGCGAAGAAATCGCCATGACGTCTTCAACCGCGACCAGTTTATTGGCCTTCAACGTGCTGCCCGTCGACACTAGATCGACAATCGCATCAGCCAGCCCGGCCAGCGGCGCCAACTCCATCGAACCATAAAGTTTAATCAGGTCGATATGAACGCCCTTGCTGGCAAAATGTTCGCGCGCCGTCTTGGTGTATTTACTCGCCACTTTCAGGCGATTACCCTGCCGAACTGCATTCTGATAATCGAAGCCTTCCGGCACAGCCACCATCATCCGGCATTTGGCAATTTTCAAATCAAGCGGCGAATACAGACCTTCGCCGCCATGTTCGATCATTACATCCTTGCCAGCCACACCGAGATCAGCGGCACCATACTGGACATAAGTCGGCACATCGGTAGCGCGGACAATAACAACACGTACTTCTGGCCGGTTCGTCTCGATAATCAGCTTGCGGGAGGTTTCCGGGTTTTCCGTCGGAACGATACCGGCGGCGGCCAACAGCGGCAAGGTTTCGTCAAAAATACGACCCTTGGAGAGAGCAATGGTGATGACGTTCACGGGGTATTCTCGTGGGGGAAAAACGGCATTTTACCGCAAAGCAGCAAAACGACCTTGAACGCCGAAAAAACTGGCAGCGTAAACGAACAAAAGCCCGGCGAACCGGGCTTTTTTACTCAAACAGCGCGCGATTTATTCAACCGGGCGGATGTTTGCAGCTTGCTTGCCCTTCGGGCCGGTAACGATGTCGAAAGTTACTTGCTGGTTTTCAGCAAGAGTCTTGAAACCATTGCCTTGAATCGCCGAGAAGTGAGCGAACAAGTCTTCGCCGCCTTCAGACGGGGAGATAAAACCAAAACCTTTGGAATCGTTGAACCACTTAACTGTACCGTTTGCCATTTTATTGCTTCCTTGGAAAAAATTAACGGGTTTTCACCCAAAACAAAGTACGAGAACCAAGACCGAGGAGCTTACTGACTAACCGTGGTACGGCGCAGGAAAAAAACACTGCCTGGAAATCCCGAAGACGTAGTATGTGTCACGATTTTATTTATGCAAAGCTTTTTTTGACCTTTTCTGCAGTCGACCGCAGAAATTTAACCAATTCGACAGATAAACAACAGATCATCAATCCTGTAAAACTCGGTTGAACCGCCGACGCACAGAGAAAAACGGGCAGCAATCGGCGCTCAACGGAATACATCCGATTAATGCACTCGCTTGACACTGGCACCGAGCCGGGCGAGCTTTTCTTCAATCCGTTCGTAGCCACGATCCAGATGATAAATACGATCAATCAACGTTTCACCTTGTGCCACCAGTCCGGCAATGACCAAAGATGCCGAAGCGCGCAGATCAGTCGCCATTACGGTCGCCCCCTCCAGACGCGCCACGCCGCGGACGATGGCATTGTTGCCTTCAATCTGGATATCGGCCCCCAGGCGGGCCAATTCATTAGCGTGCATGAAACGATTTTCGAAGATCGTTTCACGAATTGTCGCGACGCCATCAGCCACACAATTGATCGCCATAAACTGGGCCTGCATGTCGGTTGGAAACGCCGGATAGGGCGCAGTACGCAGACTGACCGCTTTTAGCCGCCGGGGCGCGACGAGACGAATAGCATCACGTTCAACGGTAATTTCACAGCCGGCATCCATCAATTTATCAACCACCGTGTCGAGATAGGCCGCGGAAGTTTTGGTCAGACGAATATCGCCGCCGGTGACTGCGGCAGCACAGAGATAAGTCCCTGTTTCGATACGGTCCGGCATGATTGAATGGGTGGCGCCGTGCAGTTTTTCGACGCCCTGAATACGAATGATGTCGGTGCCGGCGCCGGAAATGCGGGCGCCCATGCTGACCAGGCAATTCGCCAGATCGACGATTTCCGGCTCGCGTGCCGCGTTTTCAATCACGGTTTCGCCTTCGGCCAGACAGGCGGCCATCATCAAATTTTCGGTTCCCGTTACGGTCACCATGTCGGTACAGATCCGAGCGCCTTTTAAACGAGATGCCTTGGCATGAACGTAACCATGTTCAACCGATATCTCGGCGCCCATGGCCTGCAAACCCTTGATGTGCTGATCAACCGGCCGCGCACCGATGGCACAACCGCCCGGCAGCGAGACGCGCGCCTCACCGCAACGGGCCACCAGCGGACCCAGCACGAGAATTGCGGCACGCATGGTTTTCACCATTTCGTAGGAGGCCACAGGATTATTCAGGCGACCCGCATCAAGGATCAGGCCATCAATGCCTTCCATCGTCACGCCAACGCCCATATCAGCCAGCAGGCGCAACATCGTGGAAATATCGTTGAGTTGCGGCACATTGGTGAAGCGCATGGGCTCGCGAGTCAGCAAGGCGGCGCACAGGATGGGTAAAGCCGCATTTTTGGCGCCGGAAATGGCGACTTCGCCGGACAGTGCAGTGCCACCCTGAATCAGTAATTTATCCACGCTGTGCGCTCCATTCTTCCGGAGTGAATGTTTTGAAGGAAAGGGCATGCAACTCACCACTCGCAAGCTTTTCCTTGAGGGTCTGATAAACCCGCTGCTGGCGCTGAACGCGGCTCTTGCCAGCAAATTCGGCACTGACCACGACGGCCTCGAAATGCTGACCATCGCCATCCAGGGCAAGATGTTCGCAGGTCATGCCGGCGAGAATAAGTTCTTTAATTTTTTCGGGATGCATCATCGCTTCAGGTTCTTAATTTCCAGCCCCGCTTGAGCAAATTGAGCGTCAGCAGGGAAACAGCTGCAAAGCAGCCAAAAACGACGCCGAGGCTGAATTCCGGTGCCACGTCAGAGACGCCGAAAAAGCCATAACGGAAGCCGTCGATCATGTAAAAAACGGGATTGTAATGTGATACGTTCTGCCAAAGTGCGGGCAACGAATGAATTGAATAGAAGACGCCAGAGAGCATGGTCAGCGGCATGATCAGGAAATTCTGAAAAGCGGCAAGCTGATCGAATTTCTCCGACCAGATACCGGCAATCATCCCCAATGCTGCAAACATCGCACCACCGAGCAGGGCAAAGGCCAGCACCCAAAAAGGCGCCACAACATTCAACTCAGCAAACCAGAGCGTCGCCACCAGCACGCCAATGCCAACCATTAAGCCACGCACCAGCGCAGCCAGCACGTAAGCGGCAAAGAAAGCGCTGTATGGAATCGGCGGCAGCAGCACAAAAACGATCGAGCCGGTAATTTTCGCCTGGATCAGGCTGGAAGACGAATTAGCAAAAGCGTTCTGCAAAACCTGCATCATGACTAGCCCGGGAACCAGAAAGCTGGTGTAAGGCAGGCCGTGCACCTGCACCTTGTCGTCCAGCACATGACCGAAAATCATCAGATAAAGCAGCGCCGTCAACACGGGCGCGCCAACGGTTTGAAAAGCCACTTTCCAGAAACGCAGCAGCTCCTTATAGAGCAGCGTCGAGAAACCGATCATTGACGCATCGCCCGAACAAAAACATCTTCGAGCGTGCCGCCCGGGTGAGCCGCCATCAGGTTTGCCGTGCTATCGAGGGCGACAACGCGCCCCTGTTTCATCAACGCAATCCGACCACAAAGCGCCTCAGCCTCTTCCAGATAATGTGTCGTCAAAATAATGGTGTGACCTTCAGTATTCAGGCCACGGACAAATTGCCATAACCCCTGACGCAATTCGACATCAACCCCGGCTGTGGGCTCATCAAGGACGATCACCGGCGGCTTGTGCACCAGTGCCTGAGCGACCAGGACACGACGCTTCATGCCGCCCGAAAGACGTCGCATATTGACATTGGCCTTGCTGGTCAAATCGAGGTGATGAAGAATTTCATCGATCCAGTCATCGTTTTTGCGAATACCGAAATAGCCGGATTGAATTTGCAGCGTTTCCCGGACATTGAAGAATGGATCAAATACCAACTCCTGTGGCACCACACCAAGCAGGCGACGCGCCTGACGAAAATCTTTGATAACGTCGTGACCCAAAACCTTCAGCACCCCGGAGTCGGCCCGGATCAAACCAGCCAGACATGAAATCAGCGTCGTCTTACCTGCGCCGTTAGGGCCCAACAAGCCAAAGAACTCACCGGCTTCAATTTCCAGCGAAACGCCAGCTAGAGCTTGCAGCGAGCCAAAATGCTTGACCACATCAACGATAGAAACAGCAGTAACCATAGCAGTCTGCCCGCTCAGACGAGGGGCAACAACTCGGAAACGCCATACAGTTCAGCCAGCGAACACACACCTGTTGGAATATGGGCAAATTTGACAGTCGACCGCAAGGTTGCTGCCGTTCGCAGCCAGCCAAACATGACAGCAAGAGCGGAAGAATCTGCTTCAGCCACTTGTGAAAAATCGAAAATCTGCTCGCCTGGCTGCAAAGCAGCGCGGCCCGCTTCAAGCAGGCCGCGTGCATTCGCCATGACAAGCGGCGCCGTAACGATGAGGCGCAGTCCATCACGCTGGATCATTTTTTATCCGTTTTAACCAGATTACTTTCCAGGGATTTATTTTTCGCTGAAATGGTGGCAATCAGGCCATCAATACCGCCGTTGCGAACCTCTTGGGCAAACTGATCACGATAATTGGTCACCAGACTGATCCCTGCTACGGTTACGTCATAAACCTTCCAGCCACTATCCTGTTTTTCCAGACTGTAATCAAGCTGGACCGCCTTGCTCCCTGGCTGCACAACCTCTGTACGCACCATTACATCGGTTTCTCCAGCACTCATCTTGAACGGTTTAAAAACCACTTTCTGGTTTTTATAACCCGTCAGCGCATTGGCGTAGGTGCGAACGAGCAGGGTTCTGAATTCAACAGTCAGTTGCTGTTGCTGCGGCGCAGTTGCCTTTCGCCACTCCTTACCGAGCGCCAGAGCTGCCATGCGCGGAAAATTAAAGTGGGGTAGCACCTTCTTATCCACCAGATCGATGACCTTTTGCGCGTTTCCATTCTGA